>NZ_VCNH01000005.1 GCF_024355225.1 Roseovarius sp. M141 | reverse complement strand
GTGATCTGCGCGTCCGGCACGCTGGGGCAGATCGTGCCGCCCTCCTACTGTCCTCATCTTTCATGGGCGACATGCCGTCGGGCATCAATTCGCAGGTGCAGATGGCCAAGGGCAATTTCGCGCCGGTGCCGGTATCCGTCGGGGATCTGTTTGCCTGGAGCGCTGCTGCCGGGGTTCCTGTTGGTCGGGTTGTATCTGGCCTACACGATTTTCAAGGCGATCACCGACCCTCGATTCCTGCCCCGCCACGCCGGTCCCCGAGGCCGAGAAGGGCGATCTGCTGCGCGAGGTCTTCTCGGCCCTCATCCCGCCGCCTTTTGCTGATCCCTCGCTGTTCTCGGGTCGATCCTCGGCGGTATCGCCACCCCGACCGAGGCGGCGTCGGTCGGCGCTGTCGGGCGCCATGGTGCTGGCGGCGCTGCGCTGGCGGTTGTCGTTTACCATCCTGCGCGAGACTGTCGTGGCCACCGCGACGATCACCTCGATGGTGTTCATCGTGCTGCTGGGGGCGCGTCGGTGTTTTCGGTCGTGTTCCGGCCTGATGGGCGGCGACAATCTGGTGCATGAATTCCTCAGCACCCTGCCCGGCGGCACGCTGACCGCGGTGGCGATGGTCATGGCGATCATGTTCCTGCTGGGGTTCATCCTCGATACGTTCGAGATCATCTTTATCGTGATCCCGATCACCGCGCCGGTGCTTCTGATGATGGATGTCGATCCGATCTGGCTGGGCGTGCTGGTCGGGGTGAATTTGCAGACATCCTTCCTGACGCCGCCCTTTGGATTTGCGCTGTTCTACCTGCGCGGCGTTGCGCCGCCCGAATTGCCCACATCGGCCATCTATCGCGGCATCATCCCGTTCGTGGGGCTTCAGGTATTGGCCATCGCGATCCTGTTCGCGTTCCCCGGCATCGTCACATGGTTGCCAAGGCTGATCGCGGGATAGCTTGACTCGTCCTGAGGGGCGCATACTCTGACGGCATGACCCCGGATCTGACGTCGATTTTTGCCACCCTGCGGCCGCTCTACAGCCGCCACGCCGGTAAATGCGTCGTGCTGGCCGACACGCCGGACCGCTATTGGCTGGGCACGCATGAAGTGCGCGCCAGGGACGGATATCGCACGGATTTCGGCGGCGTTCAGATCGGCAAGGCCTATGTGTCCGCCCATCTGATGGCGGTCTACATCCATCCCGACATGCTGGCGGATCTCAGCCCGGAGCTGAGAAAGCGCATGCAAGGCAAATCCTGCTTCAACTTCAAAAAACCCGACGCGCAGCTTTTTGACGAGCTGAGCCGCGTGGTGGCAGCGGGGATCGCACGGTTTCAGGACGACGGCAGGCTTTAGCCGCGTTTCACCTGCGAAAAAGGCCCGGCATTTCCACCGGGCCTTTGCTGAACCATTTGATATCGCTTACAGATCCAGATACAGCTCGCGTGCGGCCTGGAATTTGCTGTCGATCTTTCGCTGCGCACGCGGGTGATCCTCAGCGAATCGACAAAGCTTTCTGCGGTTTTTTTCACCAGCGGATCATCGCTGCCCAGCAGCCCGTCCAGCACCTCCCCTTGGAGGCGACGGCGCCCGCTTCCATGATGTCATCGGGGAAGTCGCGGACCTGCACGCCATGCTCTTCGACCAGCGTTTTCAGCGCGCGGGGATCGTTGGCGACGAAATCTACTCGACACCTGATCGTATTCGGCCTGACAGACATCGCGGATGATCGCCTGAAGATCGTCCGGCAGCGCCTGATACTTGGCCTTGTCAACGACCAGTTCCGTGGCAAGCCCCGGCTCCACAAAGCTGGGCATGTAGTAATTCTTGGCGACCTGATAGAACCCCAGTGCCAGATCATTATAGGGGCCGACGAATTCGGCAGCGTCCAGCGTGCCCGATTGCAGCGCCTGAAAAATCTCGCCCGCCGCCATGTTCGAGACGGTCGCCCCCAGTTTTTCCCAGACCTGACCACCCAGACCGGGGGGGTACGGAACCGCAGGCCCTTGATCGAATCAAGGCCGGTCAGCTCTTCGCGGAACCAGCCGCCGGTCTGGTTGCCGGTGTTGCCCGACAGGAACCCCTGCACGCCGAACTGGTCGTAAATCTCGTCCCAGATTTCCTGACCGCCCATATAGCGCACCCACGCCGTCAGTTCGGACGTGGTCATGCCGTAGGGCACACCGGTGAAAAACGACAGGGCCGGGGATTTGTTCTGCCAGTAATAGGCGGCGCCGTGGCTCATCTCGGCGGTGCCGTCGATCACGGCGTCAAGGCTCTGTAATGGGGGGACCAGTTCGCCCGCGGAATAGACCTGAATTGTCAGGCGCCCGCCGGATGCGGCGGTGACGCGGTCGGCCAGACGCTGCGCGCCGACGCCCAGACCCGGGAAATTCTTGGGCCAGGTGGTGACCATGCGCCATGTGATATTGCCCTGCGCGATGGCCGGTGCGGCCAGCGCGGTCGCGGCTGTACCCAGCGCACCCGCGCGGATGAATGAACGACGATCCAAAGTGGAAACCTCCCTTTACAACTGAAATGCGATGGCGCGCCCTGTTGCACGGCGCGCCATTGCGCGTGACCCTAACCCGCCACGCGCCATCATGTCCATTGCAAGATCAGGCGCCGTCCAGCGCGGCAAAGAACGCGGCCACCGCCGCCTGAAGCCGCTGCTGTTCGACCGCCGAAAAATCACGGTCACAGCTTAGCTCGACCTTGCCCTTGCGGGCCGCGCAGCGGACTGTCCCCGCGGGGACGGTGCAGCGAAACGTGGTTTTCGCGGCGTCCGGCGCGCCGGTCCTGGCGGCGGGTTTCGGCGGTTTGGCGGTGGCCTGCGCGCGCAGGATCTCCAGCTCGGCGTCGGGCGTGGTGGCGAAACCGGCGCCCAATGCGGCGCGGATACGGGCCGCCGCGCCGGTTTCGCCGGAGATCCGCTTTTCCAGTTGCAGCCCCAGCGCGCGGGGGATCGCCTCGGGGAATTTCAGGCGGCTGCCGATGGCCTCCAGCAGGGTGGCGAAGTGGCGGATATAGACCCGCTTTTGCCGCGCGGCCGAGGCATAGAGCACGGCAACCGCCTGTTCGACATCCATCGCCTCGGTCGCCTCGTCCGCGGCATAGCGCAGCGCCAGCGCGGCCATTTCCGCAAAGGAAATATCGCGCCTCACGAGGTTTTCATCGACCATCCGGCGATACAGCCCCTCGATCGTTTCGCCCTGCGCAAGGATGCCGGCGGGGATGCTGGCATAGCGCGCGTCGCCGGTTTCGGCGTGCAATTCGCGGTACGCCGTCAGACGGCGGTAGCCCTGCACCAACTGCCATGCGCCAGTTCCGTCCGCCTCGACCCGGATCGGGTTGGACAGGCCAATGGCGGTGATCGACTCCTTCCAGCTCGCCCAGTTCGGGGTCGCGGGTGGTGCTGCGGTCGCGGGCCAGTTTGGTCGTGGACACGGCGTTTATGTCGATCAGATCGACGATCAGCCCTTGTTCCTTCAGGCGCACCAGTTCATGCGCGAGGCGGTCGTTTTCGTCGCGAATGGCAGCCTCGGCCTGCTGACGGGTACGCAGCGCCTCGGCGTTTTCGGCGATGGCCGACGCCATCGGCCCGCGCCGCGCGGCGGGGGCATCCTCGGGCGGTGTCCCCGCGGGGACATCCTCGCCGGGAAAGTCGATGTCAAATCCCTTGCGCTTGCTCATTGCGTGTCCTCCAGATTGTCCCAGGCGGCCAGCGCGTGAGTCTTGAATTCATCATACGCCTGATCGAACGACGCCCGCGCGCGGCGCCATGTTTCGCGCGTCATGTCGCGATAGTCCGTCTCGTAGATCGACGACAGGAACCTGCCGGACTGCTCGACCGCGCGGGTCATTTCGATCGGATGCTCGGCCAATCTGTCGCCGAACACCTTGCCAAAGGCTGAACGCATCGCGCGGTGTAACTCATTTCCCGGCTCGTAGCGCGTCAGCAGGAAACGGACGTCCTGAAACACCTTGGGCAGTTGCATTGTCCCCGTGGGGGACAGCGCCGCTGAAGGCCGACAGATCCTCCAGCGCCTCGGCCAGCTGACCGACGAATGACGTGGTGGAATCATATTCCCAATAGCCCGGCCCGGACGGGATATAGAGCATGTCGGCGGCGAAGACCGCGTTCATCGACTGGTAGCCGATGGCGGGCGGGCAGTCGAACAGGATCAGGTCATAGGCGTCATCGGGCAGCGCATCCAGATAGCGGCTGACGGCGGCAAAGAACGACCATTCAGGATTGAGGTGACGGTACTGCGCGCTGGCAAATTCGACAAAGGCCGCGTTGGCGCAGCTGGGGATCAGGTCGATCGTGGGCCAGCAGGTCGGCTTGATGAAGTCCGACACGCGCAGCCCGTCCAGCCCCAGTTCGGTGATCGAGCTGGGCAGGGTGCGACGCGGCAGGGCGGCGCCCGATTCAGCGCCCCGCGCGCTGGCGTTCATGCGGGTCGTCTCGTGGATCAGATCGCGCGCCATGATGCCCCAGACCGTGTAATCCTCGGCCACGTCGGTCAGCCCCATCGAATGGCTCAGCGTCGCCTGAGGGTCGAAATCGACGCACAGGACGCGGTAACCATCCAGCGCAGCGGCATGGGCGAAATGCAGCGCGACGGTGGATTTGCCGGCGCCGCCCTTGAAATTGGCGATGGCGGCGCGCAGGGCGCGTTTGCCTGCCGGGCGGGCGGGCATCAGCGAGCGGCGGTTGACCTTGATCCGGCGGCGCATCTCGTTGATCTCGTCCAGGCTGTACCAGCGCTGGCGCCCGTCCTCCTCGACCAGGCCCTGCGGCAGCGACGGGTCGGCGGCAAGGCGGCCGCGCAGGGTGGATTGATTGACGCGAAAGATCAGCTCGGCCACCTCCCAGCTGGAAAAGCGGCGCAGCGCCTTGTCTGCATCCGGTGAAAAGGTCTGTTGGCGGATCCAGCCCTGCATCTTGAGCGATTGCGCCTGAAGCTGGGCAAGGTCTTCGTGGGTGAACATCGTCTCTCCTTCGGGATGCGTCCCCGCGGGGACGAAGGGCAGGGCGCCATCTGACCGGACGCTAATCCTGCGTTACTTTTCAATTACGCCGGATTTGCAAAAAAGGCAAAAGGCATTATCGTCATTCTGGGAAAAGGCAAAAAGCGGCTTTTGCCGGGAAACCGGGCACCCCGAGCGATTCGCGCCCATCCGCGCTGAGATGGGACAACGCGTCCGGACAGACGCTGCATATAGGGGGACAGGTGGGATACGCCCGCAACGGATTGGGGGACATTTTCACCCTAATAGGGGACAGCCAGGGTGTCCCCCTCTACCAATAATACCTATTTTTTATCTTTTCGACTTGGAAGAGAAACGGCCATTGGTCATCCTCTCTTGACAGAATCGGTAATTCGGACGCTAATCACCAAAGATGGTTGAAGAACGTTGGGTTTACCTTTTATCAACCATCCGCACATGACATGGGCCACAGAATGCCCGGCATGACGAGGTAATGATACCGCCGCCCTTGGCAATAGGGGCGAGCGGACGGTGAGGGCACGAGATGCAGATCAAGAAACCAGTTGGCCAGATGGCCTCGGCACGCAAATACGATTTGCTGACGGCGATGGGCGCATTTGCCCTGGCGCGGGGCAAGGCCGAGCAGCGGATGACCCTGCGATTGATGACGCTGGTCACGGCGCGTTACAACTGGGCGCGCGATGAACTGGCGGTTGGCCAGCGCGAGATCGCGCGGCTTTGGTCGGTCGAGGAACGCACGGTCAAGCGCGAGATGGCCCGCCTGCGGGCCTGTGGCTGGCTGCGGGTGAAACGGCAGGGCGCGCGCGGGCGAGTCACGGAATACAGTCTGGATATCGCGCGAATCCTTGACGATACGCAGGACCAATGGGCGGCGATAGGCCCCGATTTCGTGCAGCGCCTGTCACCGCAGGACGCCGCGGCGCCCGGCAATGTCGTGGCGATGCCGCTGCGCAAGGGCGCGCCTGTGCTTACCCCGATCTGAGCGCCGGGACCGACTGGGCGCTGGCGCAGGGGATTCTGCATGCCGAGGATCCGGCGATTTACCAGACATGGTTTGCCGGGCTGGTGCGGTTGCGGCGCGATGGGGCGCGTCTGGTGCTGGCCGCGCCCAGCCGGTTTCATGGCAACTATGTGCAGACCCACCTGGCCGGGCGGCTGCTGGCGGCCTGCCGGTCCGTCGATGCCGATCTGAGCGAGGTTGTGGTGACGGCGTGAGGCGCCGCCCTGTTCAATACCGCTTTTATGCGGTATGATCGTATATATATCAGCAGCTATACGCGGAGGCCGCATCGTGGCACAGGCCAATCAGACACCCAGAAAATCAACCAGCATGACGCTGGACGGCGCGATTCTGGAGGAGGCACGGGCCTTGGGCATCAACGTCTCGCGGGCGGCGGAAAGTGGCGTGATTTCTGCGATCCGGGCCGAGCGGGCCAAGCTGTGGAAGCAGCAGAACGCGGGCGCCATCGCCGAATACAACGCCTATATCGACGCGGGCGGCGTGCCGCTGGCGACGCATCGGAAATTCTGACACATGGCCGCGCAGTTTGATCTGTATCGCATGGCGGACGGCGCGCTGGTCACCGTACTGCAAAGCGATCTTCTGGACGGGATGCACACCCGCGTCGTCGCGCCGCTGATCCCGGCGGGCGCGCTGACGCAGGCACTGCCCGCGCTGAACCCTGCCGTGACGCTGGGCGAGGACGTGTATCTGTTTATGCCGCAACTGGCCGCGACCCTGACCCTGTCGGAACTGGGCACGCGAGTCGGGTCGCTGGCCGCGCAGCGCGACGCGTTGGTGCGCGCGCTGGATGCGCTGCTGTCGGGGATCTGAAATAGGCTCTGTGATGCGGATTAGAGCCTGAAACAGGCCCGCCCGAGATGCAGCTCTTGACCTCCTGACCGGGTTATTTCGCGCTTGGGCTGGATGCTGCGGATGACTATCGAGCGAGGTTTTGATGGCGCGACATCTCGGTAATCCGACCAACGCCGTCTCCGTTCCAAATCGACACTTGGGAACGGACTCGCAGATCTGGCATCCATCAGAAGGGGGGGTGACGCACCGCCGAGAGCGTAATGTAGCGACTGGCCCGTCAGGAAAACCCGGTGTCCAACCTTGCGGAATAGTCCTGATAGTCACCGATGCACTCTTTGACCCAGTCAGGGTTGTAGTATGAGTCCAGATACCGTTCACCACTGTCGCACAGCAGGGTCACGATCGAGCCATCGCGCTTTGCCTCTTTCATGTCTTTTGCCATCTGCAAGGCACCCCAAAGGTTTGTTCCTGTGGATGGCCCTGCCTTTCGGCCAATCAGTTTTTCCAGCCACAGCATGGTCGCAATACTGGCCGCGTCCGGCACTCTGATCATATCGTCGATCACGCCGGGTTGGAACGAATGCTCGACCTTGGGGCGCCCGATGCCTTCGATGCGGCTGGACATGTCAGAGGTCAGACTGCGATCGCCAGACATGTAACTGTCGTAAAAGACAGAGTTTTCCGGATCGACGACTGTAAGGGCCGTATCATAGCCCTTATATCGAATGTAGCGACCCAGCGTCGCAGACGTACCTCCCGGTTCCCGCGCTCATCACAAGACGCGCGGGAATGGGATGCGGCTCATGCTCCATTTGGGTAAACAAGCTCTCTGCAATGTTGTTGTTGCCCCGCCAGTCCGTCGCGCGCTCTGCATAGGTGAACTGGTCCATGAAATAACCGCCGATCTCCTTTGCAAGGGTGACCGATGCGTCGTGCATCTGCGGGGCGCTGTCCACAAAGTGTATCTGCCCACCATAAAACTCAATGAGTTTGATTTTGCTGCGCGCGGTGCTCTTGGGCAGAACCGCAGTGAAAGGCACGCCGATCATCCGCGCGAAATAGGCCTCGGACACCGCAGTGCTGCCCGACGATGCCTCGACGACTGTGGTATCTTGCTTGATCCGGCCATTGCACAGTGCATATAGAAATAACGACCGCGCCAACCGATGTTTGAGGCTACCTGTCGGATGGGTGCTTTCGTCCTTGAGGTAGATGTCCACCCCTTCAAGTCGAGGTAGCGGCAGTTTGAACAGGTGGGTATCTGCCGACCGATGCGCATCCGCATTTATCTTGCCTAATGCGTCCGTGACCCAGTTGTTCATCGAGATGCTCCGATTGTAAGCAATGCATACCTTGCCGGGATTTCCATTTAGACAGATTTGATCGGGACTTTTGCATTAATCGGGTTGTTTGACCAGTTCGAGGGTTTTGAGGTCAAGCGTGGCGCGCAAATCTCGGTTCAAGCACTATCGGTTTCCTCGCGAAATCATACTCTGTGCTGTCCGTTGGTATCTACGCTATCCGCTGTCCTACCAAGACGTGGATCTTCTGGCTGAGCGCAGCATCGTCGTTGATCGGTCAACCGTTTATCGTTGGGTGCAGAAATTCGGACCAGAGCTAACCAAGCGGACCGAAAAACATCTGCGCCGCGCGAGTGTCGACTGGCATGTGGACGAGACCTACATCCGCGTCGGTGGCACGTGGAGGTATCTGTGGCGCGCTGCTGATGCAAACGGACAGATGATCGATTTTCGCCTGACCGCGCGGCGGGATGCAAGAGCGGCCAAAGCCTTTCTGAACAAGGCCATTGAGCGCGTGCACCTGCATCGGCCAGTCACAATCTGCACGGACAAGGCGCAGGCATATCGACGCGTTATCCGAGAGATCAATCATCGATATGATCCGCTTTTCGACAGCATCCGACACATCGACCGAAAGTGGCGAAACAATCTGACCGAGAGCGACCACGCGGCTCTGAAACGGCTGCTCGGGTATCGTCAGAGCTTTCGATCTCGGCGCACAGCCGAGGCGACCTTGAGCGGCATCGAAACAATACGAACCATCAAACGCGGCCACATCCATCACAAGAAACCCGGCGTATGCGGCGAAATCGCCGCGTGACATTCCACTTCGACCAACGTCAGCTTCATCGTGAAGAGATTAATGCAATAGTCCCATCATGATTGCACAGACGGCAGCGGGGATTCTCGCGCCGGGCCATTGAGTGGTGGTGCACGACCTACATCCCCTCAAGCACGATGTTGCTACTTGTCGGTAAGTCTGAACGGATTTAGCATCCAATCATGAGATCGGAATTCACACATTTTGAGCTGGGTTGGCGTGCCTCTGGCGCCCCCTACGGCAAGACGCAGGAATGGTGGCCGCCCCCCTGCGGTTGACCCGCGTATCTGCGATCAACATCTCAAAATGAACAGGATACCCGATGACCATAGACGATCTTTTGGTCCACCCCGACACGCTGGTCGTGACTTGGGCGGACAACACGTCGACTTCATTCCCGACCATCTGGCTGCGTGACAATTGCCCTTCGGGGTTGCATCCGCAAACCCACGAGCGGCTGCTGGATCTGTTGGCGCTGGACGCCTCGCCTGTGCTGACCTCGGCGCAGATTGCCCATGGCGACGTTGTGCTGAGCTATGAGGACGGCCATGCCAGCCACATGCCGGTGGCCTTGCTCAGCGCGCATCGCCCCGGCCAGCGTGCAACTGATGCGGCCGCTATTGCGCCCCAGCTTTGGCGCGCGGATATGACTGCGGCGACCGTCCCCCGTTATGCGGCGGCCCCGATTCTGGCAGAGGATCATGCCTTGAACGCATGGATGCAGGCGACGGCAAAATACGGCATCGCGATTGTTGACCACCTTGAGGATCGAACCAGCGCAGGCGTCGATGTGGCCCAACGGATCGGATTCCTGCGGGAAACGAATTTTGGCACAACCTTCGAAGTGATCAACAAACCCGATCCCAACAACCTGGCCTACACCTCTGTCGCCCTGCCGCTTCATACGGATTTGCCGAACCAGGAAGTTCCGCCAGGCTATCAGTTTTTGCACTGCCTGGCGAATGAGGCGACAGGGGGCGGTTCGCTGTTCGCCGATGGGTTTGCGATGGCCGAGGATCTTCGGACCGAAGACCCAGAGGCGTTCCGCCTGCTCTGCGAGGTGCCTATTCCCTTCCGTTTCAACGACCGCGATGCGGATATCCGCGTCTATGAACCAGTGATCACGTTGGACCGCTCAGGTGAGGTGATCGAGATCCGCTACAACGCCCATCTGGCGGGAATTTTCGACATGCCGTCCGAGATCATGCCCGACTATTACCGCGCCTATCGCGCCTATATGGCCAAAACACGGGATCCGGAAATACCGCCTGACCTTGAAGTTGAAGGGCGGTGAAATGGTGGTCTTTGACAATCGGCGGGTGTTGCATGGTCGCGACTCGTTCGATCCGGCGACAGGTTTTCGACATCTGCACGGCTGCTATGTCGACCGCGGCGAATTCAGCTCTCGTCTGCGGATGTTGGCGCGCACTGTCAGCGCCGCCAAGGCGGCCTGATCGACCGCCAGGACCAAACGTGCGAATTGCGCGAGAGCCCACCAGAGAAGGCATCCACAGCAAGACATTCGCTGCCTGTGCCCTCTCGACGCGGCGACGGCGGTGGCATCCAGTCAGTTGCCGCCACAATGCACGGCCCAGATACGTTGAGGATCGGACCGCTTTGTTTCGCGCCCTGCACCTGATGACGTCATCTCGCGTCATGTTCATCTCGGGAGGTTGTGGTATCGTTGTGCCTGTGTATTGCGACCGTAGGAAAACTACGCTGCACAATCGAAAGTTGCTAAAGCGTTTCGCCTTAAACTTGAGGCACTCATTTAAGGTGAAACGCGTGTAATGCTAGTATGTCGCGGGCGTTTCGAGAAAAGCAGTGATTCAGGTTTTTCGCGAAACGCTTTAGCAAACTCAGAGAAACGACAATGCCCGTAACAAAGCTGGAAAAGAGATTGTTTGAGGCCCGGGTGGATGACACCAGCGGTAAGGGAGGGCCTGACTGGCGCACAGGCGCGCCGTGAGCCAGCTAATTTCCTGCGCCACGCTGTCTCTCTCTCAATGAGCAAGGTTGCCGACGGGCTGATTGATCCCAAACTGGTTTTGTCGTGGCTGCTGTCGCATCTGGGTGCGTCTTCGTTTTTTGTCGGGCTGCTGGTCCCAATTCGCGAGGCGGGCGCGTTGCTGCCACAATTGTTCACCGCCCCCCGCGTGCAGGCGATGGCGCGTCGAAAATGGGCGTGGGTCGCGGGCAGCATCGGGCAGGGGGCAGCGGCGGCGGGGATCGTGCTGGCCGCTGTGTCGCTGTCGGGTGCCGCTGCCGGGGTGGTGATTTGCGCGTCGCTTGCAGTGCTGGCTGTGGCGCGCTCTGTTTGTTCGGTCAGCTACAGCGATGTGCTGGGCAAAACGGTCGGGCAATCGCGGCGCGGTGCGGCGACGGGAACGGCCACGTCGCTGGGGGCGGGGGCCGTCGTCATATTCGCGCTGCTTTTGATATCAGGCGTGCCTGACCGTGCGACACTGGTGATCGCTGCAATAGCACTTGCGGCCCTGTTGTGGTTGGGGGCGGGTTTTGTTTTCTCTACCCTGTGGGAAGAACCCGCGCCGGGCGAGAGGCGCGCCGCGGCGCTTGGGCAGTTGAATATCCTGCGCTGCGACCCACAACTGACGCGGTTTATCTGGGCGCGCGGACTATTGACCTCTACAGCGCTTGCGCCGCCCTACATCGTTCTGTTGGGCGCACAGGCCGGGCAGGGGACGTTTGACCGCCTCGGCGCGCTGGTGCTGGCCTCTTCGATTGCGTCATTCATCAGCTCATGGGTCTGGGGCCGCTTGGCGGACAGGTCCAGCCGTCGCGTGCTCATGTTCTCCGGAATGGTCGGGGCACTGGCACTGCTGGCAGCAGTTGCGGTGGATCTTGCGGGGGCTTCCGATACCATTTGGGCGCTGCCCGCGGTGCTGTTCGTCCTCATGATCGCCTATCACGGGGTGCGGCAGGGTCGGGTGATCTATCTGGTGGACATGGCCCCAAAAGACAACCGCGCGACCTATACGGCTGTGTCAAATACGGTGATCGGGATCGTACTTTTGGGCTCGGGGGTGTTTGGGGCGCTGGCGTCACTGGCGGGTGCCAAAGCCACGCTGCTGATCTTTGCTTGCATGGCACTGGCGTCGATCTTTGTCACCAAGGGCCTCGACGATATCAAAAGTTGAGGGTCCGTTGGCCCGGTATTTTATTTTGTCTTGTTCATGTAAGTGTCAACGTCTGCTAGACAGGCGCGAGATGAATGTCACCGTCCCCGCAAGGGGGTAAGTCACCGGACTGAACTATGGCTCAATCGCTGCGGATGCTTCTTGCCCCCGTAAAATCTCTCCTTGGCGGCACGGCGGCTTTCATGGCTGGCAACAGCTTGCTTGGTGTGGTGCTGCCCCTTCGGATGGAGGCCGCTGAGTATCCAATTGCGCTGACCGGCGTGATCATGGCGGCATATTACCTGGGGTTGGCGTTTGGCGGGTTCAAGGCCAAACACGTCATTCTCAGGATCGGACACATCCGCGCTTTTTCAACATTCGCGGCGCTGACCGCTGCCGTGTGTCTTGCCTATGCGTTCTTTTTCAACCCGGCCGCTTGGGTGATCCTGCGAATTATCAATGGATTTTGCATAGCGGGGATGACCACCTCCATCGAAAGCTGGCTTAATGATCGCAGCAGCAATGAAACACGCGGACGCGTCCTTGGATATTACATGCTGGCCTTTTACCTAGCTATCGCCGTCGGCCAGACGATGGTGAATATCGCCCCTATGGAGGGCAGTGATCTTTTGATGATTGCCGCTGCGTTGATCGGTCTTTCACTTATTCCTATCGCGCTTACCGGTCTTGGCGAACCCAACCTGAGTGAGCTTCGCGTTCTGGGTGTGAAGAAACTGTATAAGGCGTCGCGTGTCGGGGTGGTCGGGGCGGGTGTTGCTGGCATACTGGTTGGCTCATTCTACGCTCTTGGTGTCGTGTTTGCCCGTCAGATTGGGCTCAGCGTTACGGAAGCCGCGCTGTTCATGAGCACGGTCGTGCTTGGCGGCCTTGCAGCGCAGGTGCCGGTCGGAATGCTGGCAGATAAATTTGACCGACGGATTGTGATGTCCTGCATCCTGATCGCGGTCGGAACGTCATGGGGGGTGCTGTCGAGCTCGATTTCAAGCGATGTGCCTTTGGTGGCCCTCATGGTCATGGCCGTGGCGTTCGGCGGGGCAATCAGCAGCGTCTATCCGCTTTGTGTCGCGCAGACATTCGACCGGCTGGACCGAAAATACTATGTCGCGGCATCGGGGCGTCTGCTGATGGTGTATTCGATAGGTGCCACAATCGGCCCATTGCTCGCGTCATCGCTGATGTCCGTCTACGGCCCACGTTCTTTCTTTTTGTTCGAATCCGCCATCGCTGTGGGCTATGCAATCTTTGTTCTCGTCAGTGTCAGGATCGGGCCGAAATTACCAAAGGAAGGGCGGGAAAAATTCATACCACTTCCTGATATTTCGCCAGTTGCCATGGGTCTTGACCCGCGCACCGAACCAAATGTGTCGAAACCGCGCCGCTCGGCAAACGTAGTGCAAGATTGATCACCATCGCTGGCGATCAGAGGCTGAGCACCGCACTCGCGATGGAAAAATAGATCAGCACGCCGACTCCGTCCGAGATTGTCGTGACCAGAGGTCCACTTGCCGTTGCGGGATCAAGCCTCAACCGGTTGAGCAGGAACGGCAGTGACATACCGACGAGGCTGCCGATAAGCACAACCACGAACATTGTCAGGCCAACAGTCAGGGCGACGTCCACTCCGCCACGCCATGCACCAACAGGAAAGACGACTGCCGCCATCGGAGTTACGCGCGAAAGTTGGTGATGCCCTGAGGGGCGGCATATCATGGCGGTGTTCAGACGCCGTCGATTCTCTGCTGAGAAAAGGATATGCCACATGTCAGAGACTACCATTACCCAACTGCCCGATCCATCGGGATTTAGCACCGACGCGTTCACGGATGTCCTCCGCGATGGCGCACGCAAGTTGATCGAACAGGCGATCCACGCCGAACTGGCGACGCTCATGGCCGCCTTTTCCGGAGAAAGGCTGGAGGACGGGCGGGCACGCCTGGTGCGCCATGGTCACCTACCCGAACGCGAGGTGATGACCGGCATTGGGCCAGTGCCCGTGAAAGTGCCGCGCGTGCGGGATCGGGGCGCTGGCGAAGACAAGATCACCTTCACGCCCAGCATCCTGCCGCGGTATCTTCGCAAAGCGAAATCGGTCGAAGAGCTGCTGCCGTGGCTATACCTCAAGGGCGTGTCCACGGGTGATTTCACCGAGGCGCTGGAGGCGTTGCTGGGTCCGAACGCCAAGGGCCTGTCTGCCAAGACTGTCACGCGGCTGAAGGCTGACTGGTGGAAAGACTACGAGGCTTGGCAGAAACGCGATCTCGGCAACCGCCGCTTTCTCTACATCTGGGCGGATGGCGTCTATTTCAAACCGAGAATGGCCGAGGAAAAACAATGCGTTCTGGTGGTTGTCGGGGCCGACGAATATGGCCGCAAGGAACTTCTGGCCATGACCGACGGCTTTCGCGAAAGCACGCAAAGCTGGCGCGAGCTACTGCTCGATCTCAGACGTCGCGGCCTGAAACAGGATCCCAAGCTTGCCATCGGCGACGGCGCCCTGGGGTTCTGGACGGCGCTGCGCGAGGCATTCGCCACGACGAGGGAACAGCGGTGCTGGGTTCACAAGACCATGAACGTGCTGAACGCGATGCCGAAATCCGTGCAGGCAAAAGCCAAGGGCCATCTGCACGATATCTGGCAGGCCGAGACAAAAGCCAAGGCCAACCTCGCCTTTGATTTCTTCGTCGAAAACTACGGAGTGAAATGGGATAAGGCGGTGGCCAAGCTGGTTAAAGACAGGGACGCGTTACTGACCTTCTACGATTATCCGGCGGAACACTGGAAACACATCCGGACGTCAAACCCGATCGAAAGCACCTTTGCCACCGTCCGGCATCGCACCAAACGAACCAAGGGGTGCCTCAGCCGCAAGACCGGTCTGGCCATGGCCTTCAAGCTGATGATGTCGGCGCAGAAGAAGTGGCGCAAGCTCGACGGTCAAAACCGCATGCCCGAGATCATCCAGGGGATTGAGTTCCGCGATGGGATCCGCCAACTTCAAGCTGCCGCCTGATCAAGCGTCACCAACTTTTGCCCATATCTCCCGCCATCGTCGCACCCAGTGCTGCCGCGACAGCCAGTTCGCGCAAGATCAGATCGCGCCAGTCCTTCATCTCGACATCGCCGGTCGCCAGCGCGCGCACCATGAGCGTGGCCGATTGCGACCCGGCATTGCCGCTGCTGTCGATCAGCAACGGCAAGAAAAACACCAATGAGACATAGGCCAGGATCATATCTTCGAAATAGGCGATGCCCGCACCTGAAAAGAGGTTTCCGAATACCAGAAGAGCCAGCCAGACGATGCGCTTGGAATAGAGCATCCCAATCCCGGCCTCGCGAAGACTCTGCGAAAACGGCACGACGGTGGACATTTTCTGAAAGTCCTCAGTCGCTTCTGCCTGCATCACATCGGCCGCATCGTCATGCGTGACAATACCAACCAATCGTCCACTTGCGTCCACCACTGGAATAGCAAGAAGGTCATAATGGGCGATTAGTTTCCCGACATCTTCCTGATCGGTGTCGAGTGTAACCGAGATTGGAGTAGGCTCCATGATCTCTTTGATCAGCGTCTCGTCGGTCGCCAGTATCAGCGTATGCAGCCTCACCGATCCGATCAGATGGTGATCATCGTCGACGACATAAGAACGATAGATGGTCTCCTTTCCGGGGGCCTGACGCCGGAGCGCTGCAATTGCGGTCGCGGCTGTCGTGTCTGCATCGAGCGTCGCGTAATCCGATGTCATAAGCGCACCGGCGCATTCCTCGGCATGGGCCGAGAGTCGGCGGATATCGGCGGCGACGTGAGGCTCGAGGTCGCTGATCATGCGGTTCTGTTCATCGTTCGAAAGCTGTTTGAAAAGATCCGCACGATCATCCGCATGCATCGCTGTCACAATGCCAGTCAGATCGGTCTGCGGAAGCGCCCGCGCAAATGTGACCTGAGTATCGAGTGGCAGGTTTTCAAAGACCATCGCCCTTCTTTGCAGGTCGATACTTGCAAGCTGGCGCGCCGCCTGTTCAAGCGGTAATCGGCCGAGCCAAGAGACCACGTCGATGAGATGCGCTGAACCTATGAATTCCTGAATGCCGGCATCACTGGTGTCGGCCGGATGCGGGAGATGATCTGGTGACATGTTGGGAACTTTCTGTGGCGGTGATAAGTAGCCGCTCATGGACCACGTTTCTTGTATTGGTTGAGCTGATCACACGGTCGAACACCTCCTTCAGTTTGCGCCGGGCATGCGTCCGACACTGTGCCACGCGGATTGGGTCGCCGCCTTTGCGGCCGCTGTCTGCATTTTGATAGCACAATAGACCCGACCGCGCTGACGTCCTTGATCCGTGCGGTGGAAGTTGCATTAATCTCTTCACGATGAAGCTGACGTTGGTCGAAGTGGAATGTCACGCGGCGGTTTCGAACAGCTGGGCAATGAACGCGATTTCGCCGCATACGCCGGGTTTTTGTGATGGATGTGGCCGCGTTTGATGGTTCGTATTGTTTCGATGCCGCTCAAGGTCGCCTCGGCTGTGCGCCGAGATCGAAAGCTCTGACGATACCCGAGCAGCCGTTTCAGAGCCGCGTGGTTGCTCTCGATCAGATTGTTTCGCCACTTTCGGTCGATGTGTCGGATGCTGTCGAAAAGCGGATCATATCGATGATTGATCTCTCGGATAACGCGTCGATATGCCTGCGCCTTGTCCGTGCAGATTGTGACTGGTCGATGCAGGCGCACGCGCTCAATGGCCTTGTTCAGAAAGGCTTTGGCCGCTCTTGCATCCCGCCGCGCGGTCAGGCGAAAATCGACCATCTGTCCGTTCGCATCAACAGCGCGCCACAGATACCTCCACGTGCCACCGACGCGGATGTAGCTCTCGTCCACATGCCAGTCGAGACTCGCGCGGCGCAGATGTTTTTCGGTCCGCTTGGTTAGCTCTGGTCCGAACTTCTGCACCCAACGATACCCTGCCCTCAATCTTACCACACTGCACGGCGGCGCGCAGCGCCAGCCGCGAACGCAACAATTCGACTGGGGCGCCAAGGGTCGGGTCATTGAGCAACACATGCAGCAAAGAAATCGCCGCTCCACTGAAAAACGCAGCGTCTTCAAGGCAGTCTGGTGTCTGATGATCGAAGATCCAGAATGGCAGGATCGGCGTTGGGAGCGCATTCGGAGCGTGCTTGAGCGACTGGTTCATAAAAAGCGGCCCAATTCACAACGGCGCTTTATGCTATTGGACAGGTAGATAACCGCCTCGCCTCGCGAGATTTTTGTACGTCCAATAAGTTTGCATTATCGGACGCGAAGAAATACGCTCAGCGGTATGTCAGAAACCGACCGCAAATCGCCCTCAACACCAGCAATCGCGCCCTCGTCCAACGAGAATGGCGAGAGAGATGCTGTCGCAGGAGAGGCCATCGGGGTTCCTGACGTTGTAGCTGGATCAGGCTCGCTTGACCGGTTGGTCGACACCGCCCGCGACTACGCCCGCCAGGCCACGGCCGAAAACACCAACACCGCCTACAACGCGGACTGGGCGCATTTCAACAGCTGGTGCCGACGTCGTGGGGCGCCCCCCCTGCCCCCGTCTGCAGAGCTGATCGGCCTCTATATCGCCAATTGTGCCGCGCCCGACACCAGGACTCCTGCCCTTTCGGTCTCTACCATCGAGCGCAGATTGTCCGGGCTTGCGTGGCACTACCAAAAACGTGGTTTTGTGTTGGACCGCAAAGACCGTCACATTGCGACTGTGCTCGCGGGAATTCGCCGCAAACACGCGCGGCCACCCGTGCAGAAAGAGGCCGTACTGGCCGGGGATATTCTGGCGATGGTTGCCACCCTGCCCTTTGACTTGCGTGGACTCAGGGATAGGGCAATCCTGCTGATCGGCTATGCGGGGGCTTGCGCAGGTCCGAGATCGTGAGCCTCGATGCGGGCAAGGACGACACGCCTGACAGCCGTGGCTGGGTCGAGATCGAAAAAAGCGGGGCGATCCTGTTCTTGCAGGGCAAGACCGGCTGGCGCGAGGTCGAGATTGGCCGTGGGTCTTCTGAACAAACCTGCCCGGTTCACGCGCTTGAGCAATGGCTGCATTTTGCGAAAATCGACTTTGGCCCGCTCTTTTGTCGTACCACGCGGGACAACAAACGCGCCCTTGATGCGCGACTGTCGGACAAACATGTCGCACGGCTGATCAAGCAGACCGTTCTGGATGCCGGGCTCCGATCAGACCTGCCTCAGAAGGAACGTCTGGCCCTCTTCTCCGGTCACTCCCTCCGCGCCGGACTGGCAAGCTCTGCCGAGGTCGACGAGCGCTACATCCAGAAGCAGCTGGGTCACGCCTCGGCTGAGATGACTCGCAGATATCAGCGCAGACGTGACAGGTTTCGCGTGAACCTGACCAAGGCGGCGGGGTTATGACGTTCGCGCAGCAGTTCTTTGACCTGCGAGAAATGGCGCTGGTTGTTTGTCACCAAAACGGCATCAGGCGACCGCGCGCCCCTCTCACATCAGGTCCAGCGCCCTCGGGATGGCCAGCGACAGCGCGGGCCAGAAGGTGGTGACCAGCATCACCGGGAACGCGACGAAGGTCATCAGCCCCAGCGCCGGCATCACCGCCTGCATGATCGGCGCGCGGGTGATCTTGCACGACAGGAACAGCGTCGGCGCCACCGGCGGGCTGTTGGCCCCGATCACGACCGAGCAGCCGACGATGGCCGCGAAATGCACCGGGTCCACGCCATTGGCCACCATCAACGGCAGGAACAGCGGCGCGATCACGACGGTGACGGAAATATCGTCCATCAGCGCCCCCGCGACGATCAGCACGAGGTTGACGATCAGCAGGGCGCCGATGGGGCTGGTCACGACGGACTGGACCGCCTCGGTCAGGTCCTGCGGCACCCGCTCGAACGCCATGATGCGCGAGATCATGAACGAAAACAGCAGGATCAGGATGATCGTGCCGGTGGTTTCGGCGGCCTGCACCACGCTGCGGCCCAGCGTGCGCCAGGTGAATTCGCGGTAGATCAGCCCGCCCACGATCAGCGCGGCGACGGCGGCGACGGCGGCGGCCTCGGTCGGGGTAAAGATCCCGCCATAGATCCCGCCGAGGATGATGACCGGCAGCGACAGTGCCGGCAGCGCGTGCAACGTGACCTTGCCAAAGCTCTCGCGCGGGCCGGCATCCTCGGGTGCGGGCAGTTCTTCGAACGCGCGGCCCACGAGGAACCGATTATAGAGGATCAGGCCGATGATCAGCAGGATCGCCGGGCCGATGGTGGCGGCGAAGCAGGCGGCAACCGATTGGCGCGTGACCACGGCGAACAGGATCATCGTGATCGAGGGCGGAATCAGGATGCCCAGCAGCGACGAAATTCCCAGCAGCGCCGCCACCCGTCCCCGCGGGTACCCCCGCGCGACCAGCGGTTCGGTCATGATTGACCCGATCGAGGCAATGGCCGCTGTCGCCGTCCCCGCAATGGCGCCGAACACGCTGGAGGACAGGACCATCGCCGTGCCCATGCCGCCCCTGCCCGTCGCCATCCGCTCGATGAATGAAATGATGCGCTGCGCGATACCGCCCGATTGCATCAGGTATCCGGTCAGGATGAACAGCGGCAGCGCCACCAGCACCAGCGAATTGAGCGACCGGAACCCCTGCAACATCAGCGTGTTGAGGTTCGCGTCATAAACATAGGTCAGATAGGCCAGCACCCCGGCAAAGGACCATGCGACGGGCAGCCCGATCCCCATCAGGAGTATCAGAAGCGGCAGGGCGAGCAGTGCATACATTCAGACGCGCCTTAGTCGAAGCAGGGCAGCGATGAAATCGCGCACCGCGTAGCAAAAACACCCTATGGCAGCCAGGCCGATGGCCATTTGCGGCACCCAGAGCGGGATCTGATAGGCCGGTGTCGTCTGCGGGCGTTTCAGCCCCCATGAAAACATCCAATAAGCCCAGACGATGAAGAAGATGGTGATGATGATGGTCAGCGTCGCGATCAGCAGATCATGCGCCGCCTTGCCGCGCGGCGCCGTGATGGCCCCGGCGATCCAGTCGACGGTCAGATGGTCGCGCTTGCGCGAGGCGATGACAGCGCCAACCATATAGAGCGCGACCGCCGCCAGCATGATCAATTCATGCAGCCCGACGATGGACAGGCCCAGCACGTAGCGCGCCAGCACCAGAAACGCCATCAGCCCCGCGACCGCCAGTGACGTCGCCACCGCGACGATATCCAGCAGCCACGCGATGGCCCCGCCGATACGGGCGGCGGGACCTGCGACTATATCAGAGCTCGGCGGCATTGGCACGGATCTGGTCCATGATGTCCTTGCCGACGCGGTCCTCCATCAGCGGCCAGACCTTTTCGCGCACGGTTTTCGCCATGCCCTTCAGCTCCTCGTCAGAAGGCTCGATATAGGTCATGCCCGCGTCCTTGGCCTGCTGGATGTAGTATTGATCGCGTTCCTGCGCCTGCTCGAACGCTTCGTTCATCACGGTGGTTGCGGCGTCCGCGACGGCCTGCTGCTGATCCTCGCTGAGGCCTTCCCACGATCCCTGATTCATGGTCATCACGCCGGTGATGAACTGCATCTTGACCTGGTTGTAATAGTCCAGCACGTCGCGGAAATACTCGTAATCCCAGTAGATGATGTTCGCACCATCGCCATCGACCACGCCGGTCTGAATGGCGCTGAACACCTCGGACCAGTCGATGGTGGCGGTCTGGTATCCCAGCGCCTGCACCGATTCGGCCATCGGGAACATGGCGGGCACGCGGATCTTCAGATCCGATGCGTCTTCGGGGGTCATCGCGTATTTGTCGCGCGAGGCGATCCCGTTAAAGCCTTCGGGCCACGGGCCAAAGAACTTGATCCCCAGATCGGCCCAGATATCGGTCAGCACCTCGTTGACCCAGCCGCCGGGTTTGTAGGCCTCGAACGCCTCCTCCCAGCTGGTGACCATGTAGGGGGTGAACAACACGCCAAGGCGTTCGTCATACGAGGTGACGGGCCAGTTGATCATCATGTCCAGATCACCGGCGACCAGCAGATCCAGCACCTCGGCCTGACTGCCCAGTTCGTTTTGATAGAATACGTCGACGGTGACTTCGCCGCCCGTACCCTCGGCGATCAGCGCCGCCCAGCGGTCCAGCGCATCGCCCGAGGGCGATCCCTTGGCGCCCGAGTCGGTCGCCAGTTTCAGCGTGGTTTCGGCCATGGCAGGCGCGCTCAGCACCAGTGCGATGGCTGTGCCCAGCCCCAGAATATGTTTGGAAATCATGTGTGGTGTCCCCCCCTGTGCGGTCGGTTCCCCCAGGGCACCCGACCCGAATTATTTTGCTAACTGGGCATATCTGTCCAGTTCTGTCAATCTCGTTTTCCCCTGCGTCAACCACCGGGCCAGCGCCCTGCCCCCTGCCCGGCCACGTGCCGTCGGTGTCGCCTTGGGTTATGCAGGACGGGCTACGGCTTGTTTCTCTTGCACCCCGCGCGCATAGGCGGCCAGCGCGGTCAGCTCCTCGGGGCGCGCGTTTTGCCCGGTAAAGCCCAGAACATAGCCGTCGATCCGGGTCAGGCGTTCCTCCAGCGGCTCGAACAGGTCCAGCGCGTAATAGCCGATCTGCATGAAATAAAGGATCCGCGCCCGCGCGTCGGCCTCGTAGGGGGCGTATCCGAACCGCTCGAACATCTGCGTCAGCGCAAGGCGGCGGCTTGTATCACCAAGGTCGATCACATGGCGCACATGACCGTCGCGCCGCGCCCATTCGCGCACCGCGAAATCCAGCTGGTGGTTGAACAGGTCCGGGTCGACGAAACAGCGAAACAGATTGCAGACGGCGCCGGTGATCGTGTCGCTGGGCATTTGCGTGTGGCGTACCAACACGCCGGTATTGCCCGCCTCCCATTCGCTCAGCAGCGCCTCCAGCAGGTCGGCGCGGCTTTTGAAATACCAGTAGAAACTGGAGCGCGACACGCCCAGCCTGTCGCTGAGGGTCAGCACCTTCACCTCGCCCACCCCGTCCGAGATCAGCACGTCGCGCGCCGCCGCCAGCCACTCGGCGCGCGTGACCTTGACGTTGCCGCCGGGCATCAGCCCCGCACCGCGGTGCCTGCGGGGTCATAGGGCGACGGGGCGATGACGCGCGCCGGGCGCTCGGCGCCGACGATGTGCAGGGTCAGGTCGGTGCCCTCGGTCGCGGCATCGGGGCGCACCAGCGCCATCGCCAGCGATTTTTGCAGACTGTGCCCATAGCCGCCCGAGGTGACGAAGCCGACCTTCTCGCCGTCCTTCCACACCGGCTCGAACCCGCTGGCATCGGCGCCGTCTGCGTCCACCTCCAGCGTCACCAGTACCTTGTCCGGACCGGTGCCGTCGCGTTCGGCCAGTGCCGCGTCGCGGCCGATGAAATCGGGCTTTTGCCAGTCGATCCAGCGGTCCATGCCGGTCATCGCCGCCGTATAGCCCTGGGTGAATTCGGCCGACCAGATGCCGAAACTCTTCTCCAGCCGCAGGGACAGCAGCGCGTTGAAGCCGACCTCGCGCAGGCCCAGATCGGCGCCCGCCTTCAGCAATTCGCGGCGCAGCGCGATATGCTGGCTGGAGTGGCAGTGGATTTCATAGCCCAGTTCGCCCGTCACCGACAGGCGGCCCACCTTGGCGCGGATCAGGCCAACGTCGATGTGATCGCAGCCCATGAAGGGCAGCGCGGAAATATCGGCCTCGCACAGGCGTTGCAGGATCTCGCGCGATTTCGGCCCGGCGAGGGCGAAACCGGTGGTGTCGTCCGAGATATCGCGCACCTCTGCGCCTGCCTGCGCATGGTCACTGAACCAGCGCATGTGCCACGCGCGCAGGTAATACGACCCCATCAGCCAGTAGACCGGCGTGCCATCGGCCCCCTGCCCCCAGTTGAACACCGTCAGATCGCCTTTCAGCCGCCCGTCATGGCCCAGCATCGGCGCCAGCCGCGCGCGCCCCGGTTTCGGCAGGCGGCAGGGCAGCAGCCGGTCCAGCCATTCGGTCGCGTTTGGTCCCGTCACCTCGTAGCGGGAAAAGGCGGTGATATCGAGCAGCCCCGCCGCCTCGCGCACCGCGCGGCACTCATCCCCCACGATATCATGCGCGTTCGAGCGTTTCAGCGAGCCGCGCTCGGCGAATCCCTCGGGGGCAAAATACAGCGGCACTTCCAGACCGTAAGAGGCACCCCAGCGCGCGCCGGCGGCGGTCATCGCGTCATGCGCGGGCGCCATTTTCAGCGGGCGCCCGGCGGGCAGCTGTTCATTCGGGTAGGTCATCACGAACCGGCGGCTGTAGAACTGGCCGGTGGTCTCGCGGATGAAGCGTTTGTTCTGCGCGTAATCGCCATAGCGGGCCACATCCATGCCAAAGACATCGGCCTCCGGCTCGCCATGGATGATCCATTCGGCGAGGCTTTTGCCGACGCCGCCACCTTGCAGGAACCCGGCCATCACCGCGCAGGCGCACCAATAGCCGCGCTTGCCCGGCACCGGCCCGACCAGCGGATTGCCATCGGGGGAAAAGGTAAACGCGCCGTTGACCCATGTCTTGACCCCGACCTCCTGGAGCGCGGGGTAGCGTTCGAACCCCTTGGTCAGCTCGTGTTCGATCCGGTCGGTCTGTTCCTGAAACAGGTCCATCCCGTAATCCCACGGTGCGCCGTCCAGCGCCCAGTGTTCATGCTCGACCTCGTAGATCCCCAGCAATACACCCTTCTGATCCTGCCGCAGATAGGTGAAGCCCTCCAGATCCACGGTCATCGGCACTTCGAAATCAATCGCCTCCAGCGCCGGGATCGCATCGGAAATCAGGTAGTGATGTTTCAGCGGCGCGACCGGCAGTTCGATGCCCGCCATGCGGCCCACCTGCTTGGCCCAGAGGCCGGCGGCGTTGACCACATGTTCGGTGTGGATGGTGCCCTGCTCGGTCACGACCTCCCAGCCATCGGCGGTCTGGGTCAGCTCCAGCACGCGGTTATGTTCGATCACCTCGGCGCCGTTCAGCTTCGCGGCGCGTGCGTAGGCGTGCACTGTCCCCGTGGGGTCCAGATACCCCTCGCGATCCGCCCACATGCCGCCAAGGATGCCGTCCTTGGACAATAGCGGGTTCAGCTCCACCGCCTCGTCCGGTGTCACCAGACGGCAATCCTCGATCCCGATGGACTGGAACACGCGGTAGGCCGATTGCAGCCAGTCCCAGCGATCCGGCGTGCCGGCCAGCGTCAGCCCCCCGGTCATGTGCATGCCGACCGACTGGCCGCTTTCGGCCTCGATCCGGGGCAGCAGGTCGATGGTATAGCCTTGCAGCGCGGCGATGTTGGGATCGGCGTTCAGCGCGTGAAACCCGCCCGCCGCATGCCAGGACGATCCGGCGGTCAGGATCGACCGTTCGATCAGGCACACATCGCGCCAGCCCATCTTGGCCAGGTGATACAGCACCGACGCCCCGACCACGCCGCCCCCGATGACGACAACCCTGTAATGCGATTTCATGGCGCTGCTCCCTGTTTCAGGCACGATAAATCGGCGGTGGAACTCTGTCTAGACATTCCTGTCCAGTGCCGCCGCTGTTGTCATCCGGGTCGCCAATGCCCAGATCAGGGGCAAGCAGATGAAAGGGGCCGACATGCTCTATTCCGTTCTTGACCTCGCGCCGGTCCCCGAGGGGACAGACACCCGCGCCGCCATCGCCAGCAGCG
The DNA here is from genome assembly GCF_024355225.1 of Roseovarius sp. M141. Taxonomy (NCBI): domain Bacteria; kingdom Pseudomonadati; phylum Pseudomonadota; class Alphaproteobacteria; order Rhodobacterales; family Roseobacteraceae; genus Roseovarius; species Roseovarius sp. M141. Next base: position 94,159 of record NZ_VCNH01000005.1, on the reverse strand, counting down.
TCGATCTGGCCCGCGTGGCCGAGGGCGCAGGCTATACCCGCTATTGGCTGGCCGAGCATCACAACATGCCCGGCATCGCCAGCGCCGCCACGTCGGTGCTGATCGGCCATATCGCGAATGCCACAAAGCACATCCGCGTTGGCGCAGGCGGTATCATGCTGCCCAACCACGCGCCGCTGACGATTGCCGAGCAGTTCGGCACGCTGGCCACGATCCACCCCGACCGCATCGATCTGGGCCTTGGCCGCGCGCCGGGCGGCGATATGGCGGTGGCGCGCGCGCTGCGGCGCGGCATGGGCGGCGACAGTTTCCCCGATGACGTGGCCGAGCTGATCGGCTATCTGGGCGATCCGCGCCCCGGCGCGCCCGTTGCCGCCCATCCCGGCGAGGGCACGCATGTGCCGGTGTGGATCCTTGGGTCCAGCCTATACGGTGCGCAACTGGCGGCGCATCTGGGCCTGCCCTATGCGTTCGCCTCGCATTTCGCGCCCGATGCGCTGGACCAAGCCGTGCAGATCTACCGCGAGCGGTTCGAACCGTCGCAGCATCTGGACCGCCCTTATTTCATGCTGGCCGCCAATGTCTTTGCCGCCGATACGGATGCCGAGGGCGCGCGGCTTGCCACCTCGATGCAGCAGGCGTTCGCGCGGCTGCGCACCGGCATGCCCGGCAAACTGCCCGCCCCTGTGGACGATATCGAGGCCGCCATCGGCCCCGACATGACGCGCGCGGTCAATCAGGCGCTGCGGGTGTCCGCGGTGGGATCAAAGGCCACGATCGCCAAGACCCTGACCCAGCTGAAGGATCGCTACCAACCCGATGAGATGATCCTTGCCAGCCAGATCCACGATCCGGCGGCGCGCCAGCATTCCCTGCGCCTCGTCGCCGAGGTGCTGGCGCAGATCGAGGGGGTTCGGGCCGCCTGATCCCCCTGCCCTTGCATCGCCCGGATCATTTGCGCCATATGCCCGCACCAGCCGCGCGCCGCGCGCCATAGTCCCCGGGAGATGCCAGATGAAAACGTTTTTCAAACTCGCAGCCATCGCTGCCACCCTTACCGCCCCCCTGCCGGCGCTGGCCGAAATCGCGCCCGTTACCCTGCGCCTTGCGCATGTGGTGAACGAACAGGACGCGTTTCACGCCGCCGCGACCAAGTTCCGCGATCTGGTCGACGAACGTTCGGGCGGCGCGATCACCGTCGAAGTTTTCCCCAACGCCACGCTGGGCGACGAGCGCACGCTGCTGGAAGGGATGCAGATCGGCACGGTCGATATGGGCCTGATCACCAACGGGCCGGTGTCCAATTTCGTTGAGGATATGGCCGTGTTCGAACTGCCCTTCCTGTTCCCGTCCTCGCAGGCCGCCTATGACGTGCTGGACGGTGAGATCGGTCAGGAATTGCTGGACCGCCTGTCCGAGGTCAACCTCAAGGGCCTCGCCTATGCCGAGCGTGGGTTTCGCAACCTCACCAATTCCGAGCGCGCGGTGAACACCCCTGCCGACATGCAGGGCCTGCGCATCCGCGTCATGGAAAACCCCGTTTATATCGACACCTTCCGCGAGCTGGGCGCCGATGCCATCCCGATGGCCTGGACCGAGGCGCTGACCGCGATGCAGCAGGGCACCATCGACGGGCAGGAAAACCCGGTCAACGTCGTCCATTCCTTCAAGCTGAACGAGACGCAGACAAACATGACCATGACGCGCCACTCCTACGCGCCCGCGATTTTCGTCATGGGCCTGCCGGTCTGGAACAAGCTGGACGAGCAGGCGCAGACCATCATCGAGGACGCCGCGCAAGAGGCCGCTGAATTCGAGCGCGCCCTGAACGCCAGCGAGCAGGACGCACAGATGCAATCGCTGCGCGATGCGGGCATGGTGATCAACGACAGCGCCGACCTGACCATTTTCGCCGAAGCGGTCAAGCCGGTCTACGAGAAATACGGCGCCAAATTCGGTGATTACCTGCCCCGCATTCAGGAGCAGATCAGCGCAGGCGCGGCGCAGTAACATGCTGGCGGGCCTTGATCGGATCGATCGCCTGCTGGGCGCAGTCCTGAGGCCCGTGGTGTTTATCGGGATGGCCGCCCTGACGGCGGTCATCACCCTTCAAATCGTCTCGCGTGTGGCCTTTACCTCGGTGTCGTGGACCGAGGAGGTCGCGCGCTTCCTGTTGATCTGGATCACTTTTCTGGGCGCGGCGCTGGCATGGCAACAGGGCCGGCATCTGGCCGTGGCGCTGCTGCGCGACAGCCTGCCGGATGGCCCGCGCCGCCTGATCACCGGCGCCGCGATCCTTGTCAGTCTTGCCTTCATGGTGGCGCTGACGATCATCGGCATCCGCTATATGAACGTGCAGAGCTTCCAGAAATCCCCGTCGCTGCGCCTGTCGATGAGCTATGTCTACGCCGTCATGCCCCTCGCCGCCGCGCTGATGGCGATGCTGTCGGTCATCGACCTGATCCGCCTGATTGCCGGGCGCCCTGCCCGCGACGCGGCCAGCGACCTGCCGGAGATCCAATGAGCCTCGTCCTTGCCGGTCTGTTCGTGCTGTTCCTGCTGATGGGTATCCCCATCGCGGTGGTGATCGGTGCCGCGACGATGGGCGCGCTGAACCTGTCGGGCATCCCGCTGATGGTGGTGCCGCAGCAGATGTTTTCGGGCATCAACAGCTTTGCGCTGGTGGCGGTCCCGATGTTCGTGCTGGCGGGCGATGTGATGGCGCAGGGCGAAATTTCCAAACGTCTGGTGGCGTTCGCCGATTCCATGTTCGGGTTTATCAAGGGCGGTCTGAGCATCGTGTCGGTGCTTGCGGGCATGTTCTTTGCCGCCATCTCCGGCTCGGGCGCGGCAACGACTGCAGCGGTCGGCGCCAGCCTTGTCCCCGAACTCAAGCGCAAGGGCTATGACCCCGCCGCCGCCGCATCGCTGATCGCGGCATCGGGCACCATCGGAGTGGTGATCCCGCCCTCGGTGCCGATGATCATCTACGCCGTGATCGCGCAGGAATCAGTGTCGAAACTGTTTCTCAACGGCTTCATCCCCGGTGTCGCAATGGGCGTCGGCCTGATCATCGTCGCGCTGATCCAGGGCCACCGGCGCGCCTATCCGCGCGGCACGCCGTTCAATCTGGCCACAATCGCGCGCACGCTGATGTCCGCCATGTGGGGCCTGTTTGCTCCGCTGATCATCCTCGGCGGGATCTTTTCCGGCATCTTCACCCCGTCCGAGGCCGCCGTCGTCGCGGTGAACTACGCGATCCTCGTGTCGCTGTTCATCTACCGCGACCTGACACTGAAACAGCTCTATCGTATCGTCATCCGCGCGGGCGTGACGACCGCCGTCATCATGTTCGTGATCTCGGCCTCGTCGGTGCTCAGCTGGGCGCTGAGCAGTTGGCAGGTGCCCGGCGCCATTGCCGAATTCGCGCTGGCGCTGACCGGCAACCTCTACATGCTGCTGCTGGTGATCATGGTGATCATCCTCGTCACCGGCGTGTTCCTTGAGACCGCCTCGGCCCTCGTGATCCTGACCCCGATGCTGCTGCCGCTGGCGCTGCAACTGGGGCTTGGCACGGTGCATTTCGGTATCATCATCGTTGTCGGCCTTGCCATCGGCATGGTGACACCGCCCGTCGCGATCAACCTGTTCGTTGCTTCGACCACCGCAAACCTGCCGATTGAAAAGATCACCCGCGCCGTGCTGCCGTATCTGGGCATCCTGATCGTGGTGTATCTGGTGATCGGTTTCGGGCCCCTTCTGTTCTGAGTGGTCATAAATATAACAACATCAATGGACTAGCGCGCGATGCAAGACTATGAAACCTATGACGCTACCGGCCTTGCCGCGCTGGTCGCGCGCGGCGAAGCATCGCCGCGTGAACTGCTGGACATGGCCATCGCGCGTGCGCAGGCACGCGATCCGGCCATCAATGCGCTGTCCCAGCAGCTGTTCGATCATGGCCGCGCGGCCATCGCCGACGGCCTGCCGGATGGTCCGTTTCGCGGCGTGCCCTTCCTGCTCAAGGATGCCTCGGCCGAGATGAAGGGCCATGTCACCGCCAACGGCGCCCGCCTGCTGGCCCGCAGCGCCCCGGCGGGCGCCGATTCAGTCTTGGTCGCGCGCTACAAGGCGGCGGGGCTGGTGATCTTTGGCAAGACGGCGACGCCCGAATTTTCGCTGGCCGCCTCCACCGAAACCAGCCTGACGGGCGCCACGCGCAACCCGTGGGACACCGCGCGCATCGCCGGCGGATCGTCCGGCGGGGCCGCTGCCGCCGTCGCGGCGGGGATCGTGCCCGCCGCCCATGGCAGCGATGGCGGCGGGTCGATCCGCATCCCGGCATCGTGCTGCGGCCTGTTCGGGATGAAGCCATCGCGTGCGCGCAACCCCTCCGGCCCGCTTAGCGGCGAAGGCTGGGGCAGCCTGTCTGTGGCGCATGTCCTCACAAGGTCGGTGCGCGACAGCGCCGCGATGCTGGACGCGACCCACGGCATGGCGCCGGGCGATCCCTACTGCGCCCCGCCCCGCGTGCGCCCCTATGCGGACGAGACGCGCCGCGATCCCGGTCGCCTGCGCATCGGCTGGCATATCGCGCCGATGACCGGCGCGGATGTCGCCGACCCCTGCCGTGCGGCGGCCGAGGATGCGGCGCATCTGCTGTCCTCGCTTGGCCATGACGTGGACGCGACCACCCTGCCCGGCCATCCCGATCCGCTGCAACGCGCGATCTGGGTGTTGGTGGCCAGCAACGTCGCGCGCAGCATCCGCGCCATCGGCGACCGGCGCGGGCGCGCCGTATCGCAGGACGAGGTCGACCGCGTCACATGGAGCGCGCTGGAGGACGCCAAGGACATGCAGGCGCAGGACTACGCCGAAGCGATGTACCAGATCCACGCCCAAAGCCGCCGCATGGCCGATCTGCACAGCCGTTTCGACGTGATCCTCTGCCCGACATTGGCGACCCCGCCGCCGCTGCTGGGCGTGCAGCGCACCGATACCGCCGATCTGGACGGGTATCGCGCCGCACTGGCCGCGTTCACGCCGTTCACGCAGCTCTACAACATGACCGGCGCGCCCAGCATGTCGGTGCCGCTGCACTGGTCCGGAGAGGGTCTGCCCATCGGTGTCATGCTGTCGGCGGATTTCGGGCGCGAGGATATCCTGTTCCGCCTTGCCGGACAGTTGGAGCAGGCGCGCCCGTGGTTCAACCGCTTGTCGCCGATGGCTGGTTGAACCGCCAGCCGGGGCATTGCGCGCGATAGAAATTGTCCGCGGACAATTGCATTTTCACAGCGCATAACGCCGGGCCGCCGCGGGGCGTTGGGCACGCCTTGATCCGGTGGTGATAGAGCGAAAATGGGCGTCGACCGTCCTGATCTTTTGACAGACCTGCGTGATCGCCAAGATCCCCGCCGGTGTTCTGATCGCCCCAGAACAGGTTTGAGCGGCGTCACAGCTTTGGCTGCTGATCCCGGTCATGGGCAATCCGTCATGAAGCGTGTCTACTTTTCCCGGCGCGTTCAGACCCAAACGCGCGGCCGCATCACGGAGTCTGGCGACGAGGATGTGCCGCTCGGCGGCGGGATTGTCCGCGGACAATAGGCCGCTGATCTGAATCTTTGGCACATGCCTTTGCCCGCGCGCCGGTCAGTCAGACTCTCGCTCTGACTGCCACGCCTCGTAGAGGCGGATCAGCTCGGCTTCGGCGTTGGTGCGCATCCATCGGGCAAATTCGGGGGCCTGGGTCTTGGACAGTTTGACGGTCAGCGCACGGGCGGTTTCCTTGACCTCTGCCACAGCCGTCCCGTCGCCCAGTTTGATGGACAGGGCAGGGGGCGATGCCGGGCGTTTCGGCGCCTGTGGGGTCAAGGCCCGCGTGACGGCGTCGCTGATGGCGCCAAAGCGGTCTTCGGAGGTTTTGGCATCCTCCAGCCTGACCGTTCCCATGATCCGGTCCAGATCGACGCTGTTGTTTCGCAATTGATCTGCAAGGTCTTCCCAGCGTCTGCGCCCGATCCCGTGGGCTGATCCGATGATCTGTATCACCGATTCCGGGATGGCGCGGGCGACCTTGCTCATCCGCGACAGCATGGGTTTGTCCACCGCCAGCGCATCCAGAATGATGGCCTGATCATAGCCGCTGTGACCCAATTCAGCCGCAAACAGCGCCTTTTCGATAAAGCTGGGGTCCAGACGCTGCGTGTTTTCCTGCCCCTGGGCCAGGATGGCCTCTTCGTCGGACAGGGATCTGACGAGGGCCTTGGCCGGTAGTCCAAGCGAGCGAAGGGCGCGCAGCCTGCGGCGCCCATAGACGATCCGGTAATGCCCCGGTTTATCGGCAAGCGGGCGCACCATGATCGGGACTTGCTGGCCATGCGCCTTGATGCTTGTGGCCAGTGCCAAAACGTCCGCGTCGGTAAACGAAAGGCGGTCTTTGGGTCCGTTTTCCTCGATCACGTCAGCCGGGATTTCGCGCACGGCGTTGCTTGCGACATCCTTGAGCGTGGATTTCACGCCGCTCATCGCGCCGGTGTTCGGAAAGCGGGGTTTCTGCTCGGCCTGCGTTGCCTCGGCGGTGTCGGCGGGCGGCGGTGGGGGCGGGGGCTGGAACAGGTTTCTGCGGGCCATTATGTGGGTTCCCTTCCCCATGATTGCTGAATGGTCTTTTCGAATTCGTCTGCCACGCCGTTCACGCTTTCGAGGATGCGTCCCAGCGTTTTCTTGACGACCTGCGCGGGGTCGAGTTCATAAATGGTTTGCTGTGTCATGCCCGCGTCGGAAATCGCCGTGGACTTCAGCATCGGCGTGGTCAGCACCTGTTCCAGCAGGATCGAGCGCAAAAAGCCCGCCATTTGCGATTGCGGCACGTCCGTGGGCTCGTATCGGGCGACCAGAAACTTGAGAAATTTCCAATCGACCGGCCCGGCGGCCTCCTCAAGCGTTTGAACGGTTTCCCCAGCCATTTCAAGGAATTGCGCCATCGACGCCACATCCAGCATGCTGGGCACGACCGTGATCAGCAGGCCGGTAGACGCCAACAGCGCCGTCATCGTGGTAAAGCCCAGCTGAGGCGGGCAATCGATGATGACCAGATCGTAACTGGCCTCGATTTCGTCCAGCGCGATGGCAAGGCGCTGGGTGAACGGCGGATCAACCTTGTGCTGAAGCGCGTAGGCGGTTTCCGTCTCGTATTCCGACAGCAAAAGGCCCGCGGGCGCCAGATCGAGGTTGTGAAAATAGGTCTTGCGGACAACCTGACTGAGGGGAACCGGGTCTTCGTATTTCAGCGCATCGTAGATCGTGCCGTTTTCAGCAAATTCAATCTCGGGGCGGTATCCGAACATCGTGGTCAGGCTGGCCTGCGGATCCATGTCGACGGCCAGCACCCTGTACCCCCGCAAGGCATAGCGTTGCGCCAGATGAATCGCGCTGGTGGTCTTGCTGGAGCCGCCCTTGAAGTTGACGATCGAAATGACCTGAAGCGCATCCCCATCTCGCCGCCCCGGCAGATATGTTTCGCCGTTGCGCCCGGTGCGCGCCATGACATGGCGGATCTGGTCGATTTCCTGCGCTGTATAGAGCCTGCGACCCCGCGAATCCGTCTCTACATCAGGGAAATCGCCTTCTTGATGGCGTGTCCGGAGGTTGGACATGCTGATGCCGGTCAGCTCGGACACTTCGGCGGGATGAAATTTGCGCAGCGCCTTTCTGCTGTCGGGCTGAAAGCTGTTGCGCATATGCGCGTTCAGCGCCTCCGACAGGCGGGCGGCGTTTGACGCAATTGAGGCCGCAATAGCACTGGTCGCTATAGTTTTCATGTCTGAATTCGCTCTGCCCTGATGATCTCTTGCTGGATCATTTCCGTATCGTCGCAAAACGGCGTTATCTCCGCCACCTTGCGACAATTGAATTCATGACACGCAAGTCGTCTTCAAGCAACATTTTTTTGGCGTTGGGGCGGGGCGGTAAGCTGTCAACGCAAAAGCCACCGGTGCAGAACGCGCCGGTGGCTTTCTTATAGTCTTGCGTCGGTAGGGCGGGCAGGGTGCCTTACGCCGCCACGTCTTCCTGCGGCAGCTTGCGCGGATACGGGTCGCCCTTCTTATAGCAGCCCGCGGCGGTGAACAGCACGTCGGTGGACGAATTCAGCCCGGTTTCGGCCGAATCCTGCACCACGCCGATGATGAATCCGACGCTGACCACCTGCATGGCGGTCGCATTGTCGATGCCGAACAGGCTGGCGGCCATCGGGATCAGCAAGAGCGAGCCGCCCGCGACACCCGAGGCGCCGGCAGCGGCGGTGGAGGCGATGAAGCTCAGAAGCAGCGCCGTGGCAAAATCCACCTGGATGCCCAGCGTGTTCACCGCCGCCAGCGTCATCACCGTGATGGTGACGGCGGCGCCGCCCATGTTGACGGTGGCGCCGATGGGGATGGTCATCGCATAGGTTTCCTCGTCCAGCTTCATGCGGCGGCACAGCTCCATGTTGACCGGAATATTGGCCGCCGAACTGCGCATGAAAAACGCGGTGATCCCCGATTCCTTCAGGCAGGTGAATACCAGCGGATAGGGGTTCTTGCGCATTTTCACGAACACGATCAGCGGGTTGACGATCAGTGCCATGGCGAGCATGCAGCCAACCAGCAGCATCAGAAGGTTGGCATACCCTACAAGCGTTCCAAACCCGGCTTCGGCGATGGTCGAGGCGACGATGCCGAAAATGCCGATAGGGGCAAAGCGGATGACGGCCTTGACGATCGCCGTGATGGCGACCTCCAGATCCGACATCAGGTTCTTGGTCGTTTCGCTGCCATGACGCAGCACCACGCCAAGGGCGATGGCCCACGCAAGGATGCCGATATAGTTGGCGTTCGCGATCGCGCTGACCGGGTTATCCACGATCTTGAGCAGGATGTTCATCAGAACCTCGCCCAGACCGGTCGGCGCTGTCATCGCTTCGGCGGTGACGTTCAGATGAATGGTGACGGGAAACAGGAAGCTTGCCACGACGGCGAGCAGCGCGGCCAGAAACGTGCCGACAAAATACAGCACCACCACCGGGCCCATCCGCGCCTGACTGTCCTGTTTGTGGTTGGTGATGGCGGCGCAGACCAGAATGAAGACCAGAACCGGGGCGACGGCCTTGAGCGCGCCGACAAACAGGGCGCCAAGCAGACCTACTGCCATTGCGGCCCCCGGCAGGATAGCGGCAAGGGCGATCCCGGCGATGAGGCCGACGATGATCTGCGTTACCAGCCTGCCTCGTAAGATGAAGTTCAGCATGAAAAATCTCCTCTGCATGGGTCTGCTGCATCTGCGGCTGCGCGATATTCAGCACTGCGTTGTCGCGTCCCTCTTTTTTCGTGGCCTGGGCACGTGAGGTAACCGGTATCTGTTTCGGCATCGGCAGGATTTCGGATTGTCCCACCCAATCCCATCGATCATGCCGGAAACCCGAGGTTTTTCAAGGGGTCCATATTTTTTATATGCTTTCGTGCACTTACTATAATTCAATTCGCAGGTGGCGCTAGATATATATCCCGCCGCGCGGCGGGCGCCCTGATTTGAAAACCGCTGCTGATCTAAAGCGTCGGCCCGGCCCGCACGACCGTGCGGACATTGCCCAGCATCAGCGAAGATCTGGACAGGTCGATGAACCGGGTTTCGTCATAGACCAGCCTCATGTTCGTGGTTTGCACGCGCAGATCCCACAGCCCCCGGACCACATCGCGCATATGGCTGTAGCCGATATTGGCCACCCCGTCCCAAGGGGCGCCGGGGGCATTGTCCAGCGCGGCGGCGGGGGCGCTCAGGCCTTCGGCGCCGCGTGCGATCAGCTGATCGTACCACGCGTAGCCCAATATCGGCTCCAACCCCTGCACATAGGGGCGGTGGCGGTCCAGCCAGTAGTCCAGCATGCCGTCGCGACCCAGCACCGGGCGGGCGCGCAGGCAGAACAGCGTGACAGCGGCATCGGGCGCGATGGCGCCGCGCAGAAAGGCCCGCGTGGTGATCATCGCCACCGCCTGCGAGCGGCTGGTATGGGCGCGCGCATCCTGCGCCAGCGCCGCGGCTGCCGCGCTTTGCACGAACCGCAGGGCGGCAGCATCATCCGCGAAATCCAACAGCTCGATCATGTCCCAGTCTTCACGCTTGGCTTCGCGCCGGGCCTCGCGGTTGAAAAGCGTCAGGCGCGGGATGGGCAGCCCGTGCAGGACCGAAAATTTCGCCGCGACCGGCCAGCTGCGGCTGATCCGCAGCAACAGATAGATCACGTTCCAGCGCGAGACCTGAAGCACCTGCGCATAAGTGCGATAGCCGATGTCGTCCGCGTGGCCCTGCACCAGACCGGCGCGGGCCGTGGCCCACCCGGCGCCGAGCGTGGCGCGGGACTGGCGTTTGGCCATCCGGTGACACAGCAGGATCGTGGTGCCGGTGACGCGGGGCGCGGCGGGGGCTTCGGCAGGGCCGGTATGGGGCCGGCCCGACTGCCAGACCCAGCTCCAGGCATAGGCGATGATCAGCAGGGCAAGTATCAGGCCGAGAATTGTCATGAAGGCCTCATTTGGTTTTCAGGTATTCGATAAGCGCGCGCTTGTCGGCGTGATCCAGATCCGTGCCATAGCGCGGCCCGGTATGGCCGGTGGCGGGGTTGCCTTTCAGCCGGGTGTCCAGCAGTTGGTTCGGGCCGGTGTAGGCGTCGCCGCCCTCGGTCACGAAACCATCGCCTGTGGGCGTCAGGCGGGCCGTCTGAAACCCCATGCGCTGCTGGTCGTAGATATCCACGCCGACCTCGAAGGCGACGGGGCGATCCGTGTCGGGGCTCAGCAGATCCCACATCGAGGGCACGGCGCCGTTATGCAGGTAGGGCGCGCGCGCCCAGATACCGTCCAGCGGCTGCGTCGCGTAACCATCCGTCACCCGGAACGTCTGAAATTCCCAGAAATAGCCCGACGTATAGTCGATCTGCGCCCGGCGCAGTGTGTCGGTATAGGACCACAGCCGATAGGGATCGGTGCCGATATCCGCCAGCGGGATCGCCTGACCGATCAACGGGCTGCCAAAATCATGGCAATCGGCGCAGCGGGCGGCATAGATCCCGGCGCCTTTTTCGGCCAGCGTTTCGTCGATGGCGAACGGATATTGCGGCGGCGGCAGGTCGCGCAGCCACGCCTCGACCCGCAACAGCGCGTCGATATCCATCTCGTGGGGCAGGGTGCCCGCGCCTATGGCAGCGGAAAAATTGCGCTCGCGGACCGAGGATTGATTGGCGTCCCAGTGCAGCCACATGCCTTCGCGGGGTGCCTGATTCCAGACGGCGGGGAAATCGACGATGCCGAACATCTCGTCCGGGTCCGGGGTCACGCCCTCGGCGGCGTAAAAGTCGCGGAACTGGTCGCCCTTGAACGTGTCGAACGTGTTCACGCGGCCGGGCAGAAATGGGGTATAGGTCGGCTGAAACAGGAAGGCGTTGCGCAGTTCGCGCCCCAGCAGCGCGTCCCGCATGATCGGAATCCCGACCCGGTAGACGACAGGATCGACCCAGCCGAGGGTGCCCCGGTCGTCCAGCGCATCGATGATCGTCCTTGCGGTAAAGCGGTCATCGGCGGCGACGTCAAAAAGAAACCGGTAGAAGCTGTGCAGATCGACGGTGATCGCCGGCATTCCCGGCAGGATCATCGGCGCGCTGTCGGCGCTTTCGCGGACGATGCCGGTATGGCAGGCGGCGCAGTTGATCTGGGTGCGGTCGATGATCTGGCGGCGGATGGAAAACCCGATGGGCAGGCGCTCGTCCTTCTGCTGGATGAACCCGAACGCGGTCAGATCGTGCGGGGCGCCTTCGGGCAGGTATTCGGGGAACAGTTCGGGCAGCAGCAGCAACACCTTGGTCGGCAATCCGCCCGTGCGGTCCGACCCGATCGACCCGTAGTAGAAATGATCGACCTCGCTGTCCCGCTCGACCGGGCGGTCGGGCGGAAAGGTGTACAGGATCAGCGCCGCCAACCCCCACAGCCCCAATATGACAACCCCCCGATTGCGCAGCTTTTGCGCGAACAGGCGCGTCTCGGGGGGGGGATAGCGGTCGAGCCGTGTCATCATCGCTGCCTCATGACCAGCCCGCGTCGGGATCACCGTCCTGTAGCACCCGGTAGAGGACAAAGGCCTGCACCGATGACAGGGTCAGATCCCCCAGCGCCAGCGTCATCACGCCTTGGGGATAGTCCATGAACCACACCCCCCATAAAAACAGCGTTCCGGCGGCGAAACGCCCCCCGACCGCGAGATAGGTGATAAAGATATAGCGGAACGGGTCGCGCATGACGGGGATGTACATCGCCGTGACGATGATCAGCAGTAGCGAGACATTCTGTAGCCAATGCACGGTGTTGGTGATGCCGAAATCGAACCAGCCCTCCAGAACGCGCGGGGCGAACAGCCCCGGCACAAAGAACGCCGCGTTCAAAAGCAGCCCCAGAAAGAGCAGCCCCCGGAAAATTGCAAGTGCGCGATAGGTGGGCATGGCTCAGCCCCCGGCCGGGGGCGCATCCGGCGTCTCGGCCGCGTCGACCTCGGAAAACAGGGTGCGGAAATGCTCGTTCAGGAACCGCTCGTCGGGGTCGATGGTGTTGCGCAGCGCCTTGAACTGGGCAATCTGCGGCCCAAAGGATTTCATCGCCTGTAGCGGTGTCAGGCTGCCGGTCTGGTTGAACAGCGGTCGGCCCCCGTGCTGCACGCACCATTCATTATAGGCGACCAGAAACCCCTCCCAGCCCTTGGCCCCCGAGGCGACCGGGTCCAGCGTCAGCGCCGGCCAGTCGCGGGTATAGGAAAACAGCCCCGACTGGTCCTGCGCAATGTGGTAGCCCACGTTCAGCATGTCGCAGCGATAGTTGTTTTCTTTGTAGTATTTCTTGCAGAACTTGAAATATTCCTTGATCGTTTCGGGATAGGCATCGCGCGGGAATGCCCAGATCGAAAACGTGTAGGACGCGAAGCCGCCCATCTCGGAATAGCGGATGATCTGGTCGGCGGGGCTGGAGTTCGTGTCCTTCAGTTTGTAGGTCATGAACCACAGCGTCAGCCGGTTCAGCACGTCGATGATTTTATAGCGCAGCCATGTCCACGGCAAATAGGCCAAGACGTTCGAAACGAAGGGCCAGACTGTTTTCCACGTGTAGTTGCGGATCGCCCAGGTCTTGGACCCCGGCGACAGTTTCTCATCCGTGTCATAGCGAAATTCGACCAGCACCCGATCCAGAAACGGGAACAGATACAGCATGATGGACTGCTTGCGCTCCAGCAGCTGGGGCAGGGCTTGGGCAAAGCGGTCGACGGTGAACATCTCGTGATGGACGCCCATCGCCGAGATTTCCTTGACCCGGTAGGTCATCTCGTACGTGATGCCCAGCATGCCATAGCCGGTGCGCAGCGCCGCCAGCAGGGTGGGGTCGCTGTCTTCGGTCACTTCCAGAATGGACCCGTCGACCTGCACGATCTTCATGGCGATGCAATAGGAACAGACCTGACCGAATTCCCATTCGCCGTCGTCGTAGTACGAGGCGTCCTTGGTGCCGCCTGTCGCGCCCGACCCCATGGTCAGGTTGCCCAGTTCGACATTCGCGTAAAATTGCAGGCCTTCCTTTTCCAGCGCCTTGGCCGCGTCTATCAGCAGGCAGCCGGCCTCCAGCGTGATCGTCTTGGCGGCCTTGTCGATCTTCAGGATCTTGTTCATCCCGGACATGTCGCAAACCGTCCCGGCCTCGGCGACGACGCAGCGCGTAGTGGAATGGTGCGAGCCCTTGGCGCGCACGGGGGAGGGGTATCGCTGGGTATCGCTGACGATCCTTTGCAGGTCTTCGGCGCTATTGATCCGTTCGACCGAATTGGCGTGATACGTAATCGAGCGTTTCCAGTTTTGAACGCGGACGCGCGGCATAATAGATCCCCTTCATTTATCGCTAAATACTCAGGCGCGCGTGTTCGTGTGCGCGCCAGTTAATTCATGTGAAAATCCAAAATAACCTGCGGTAGAATTAAGATTTACCATATCATCCTTTGTGTGAACCGGCAAATACGATATGCTTTAAAAGTGGAAAGTACCGCAGTCTTCAGGAGGCATGACTATGCTTGAACGGCTATTGGACTTCGTATTGGGGGTGTGGGCCCGGATTTCCGACCGGACGATTTCCTGGACCCGATTGCCGTTTCTGATGGCGCTGGCGGCGATCATCGGGCACCGGGTCAACCTGCGACATCACAATCTGATCGACACGGAAACCGCGCCGCCCGACCTGAGCGGGCGCAAGATCGACGGCCTGCCCGAGGATTTCGATCCCCGCGAATTCCGCATGCCCGACGGCAGCTACAATGACATGAAATCGCCCTGGATGGGCATGGCCGGTGCGCGGTTCGGGCGCAATGTCGCGCTGTCCAAGGGCTTTGCCGAGCGTGACACAGAACTGCTCAGCCCGAACCCGCGCGAGGTGTCGCGCAAGCTGATGGAGCGCAAGGAATTCGTGCCGGTCGAGTCGCTCAACGTGATGGCCGCCGCGTGGATTCAGTTCATGGTCCATGACTGGCTGGGGCACGGCGCCAACGATCCCAAACGCAAGATCGAGATCCCGGTGCAGGACGACGATCTGTGGCCGCCGAACCGCGAGCCGAACGCGCCCAACGGGCCGATGAACGTGCTGGCGACCGGCGCCGATCCCAGCCGCACCGACGCGGACGAGGGCCGCCCGGTTACGTTTCGCAACGTCGAAACCCATTGGTGGGACGCCAGTCAGGTCTATGGATCATCCTGGGCACGGATGGAGCGGATGCGCCGCGAGGGTGGCAAACGCTCGGGCGCGCGGCTGGAGAATGGCAAGTTTTGGGTCGACGAGCGCGGCCTGCTGCCGCTGGACGAAGATATGCAGGAAAAACGCCCGAAACAGGAGTTATCGGGCGTCAACGGCAACTGGTGGATCGGGCTGAGCCTGCTGCACACGCTGTTCACGCGCGAACATAACGCCATCGTGGATCGCCTGCGCATCGACCACCCGAATGCCAGTGGCGAATGGCTGTTCCAAAAGGCGCGGCTGGTCAACGCCGCCCTGATCGCAAAGATTCACACTGTCGAATGGACGCCCGCCCTGATGGACAGCGATGTCGGGCGCATGGCGATGCGCGGCAATTTCTATGGCCTGTCGGGCGAACGGCTTGCCAAGGGGTTCGGCCTCGTGTCCGACAGCGAAGTCGTGGCCGGTATTCCCGGCACGCCGACCGATCACCACGGGTCGCCCTATGCGATGACCGAAGAATTCACCGCCGTTTACCGGCTGCACGCGCTGCTGCCGGACCAGTTTGAATTCCGATCATCCGATGACGACCGCGTGCTGTTCGAGCGCAACCTGACCGGGGTCGCCTTTGGTCAGGCACGGACGGTCTATGATGGGGCGACGTTCGACGACGCGCTCTATTCCCTGTCCACCCAGCCGCCCGGCGCCATGGTGCTGCACAATTTCCCGAACACCCTGCGAAACCTGTCGAAAAAGCCCGAAGAGGGCGTTTTCATGGACCTTGCCGCCGTCGACATCCTGCGCGACCGCGAACGTGGCGTGCCGCGCTACTGCGCCTTTCGCGAGGCGCTGGGGATGCCGAAAATCACGTCGTTTGAAGAGCTTACCAGCGTCGAGGCAGACCAGAAACTGCTGCGCGAGGTCTATGGCACCATTGATCGCGTCGACCTGTTGATCGGCTGCATGGCCGAGTTCCAGTCGTCCCGCCAGCCCAAGGGCTTTGGGTTTTCGGACACGGCGTTTCGGATCTTCATCCTGATGGCGTCGCGACGCCTGAAATCCGATCGCTTCTTTTCGACCGATTTCACGCCCGAAATCTACACGCCCGCCGGGTATTCATGGGTGCAAAGCAATGGCTTTAGGGATGTGATCCGGCGGCACTCTCCGGCGCTGGCCCCGCATTTCGACGATGTGCGCAACGTGTTCTACCCGTGGGACAGGGCGGGCTGATGGGGCAGCGCATTCGGATTCCGGGCCTGCTGGACCTGCTGATCATCGACCAGCCGGGCGAGATACTGGACGCGGCCGCCGATCCCGTGCTGGACCGGGGGGCGACGCGGCTTGGTCCGATTCTGAACCGGATCATTCAGAATATCCGGCTCCGCTCGCTGCGCACGGACAAGGCGGCGCTGCCATCGGCCCTCCCGCGCGAGGACGCCACGCGGATCGCGATGCAGGACGCGCTGGCGCAGCGGCTGGACCCTGCGGATACGCCTTGGGATGGCGACAGCCTGCAAGCCATCGCCGATTGGTTGCGCGGGGCCAAGGCGCCGATTGGACCGCTGTGCCAGCAGGCGGTCGGGCGCCTGTTCGTGCCGGATTTTCGCGCCACGCCCCGGACATGGCGCGCGGCCCATGTCATCAACCGATCGCTGGCGTTGACCAACCCGGCCCTGCGCCTGCTTTGGGCCCTCACCGGCGAGGTCACGAGGGCCAAGCGCACCCTGTCCGAGGCCATGCACGGCGATCCCGCCGCCGTTCACGCGACCGGCGTGGCCGTGCACACCTTTCAGCGCGCGGTCGAGCGGCTGGACGGCGCGCTGGCTGCTGCACCGACGCGCCGGGCGCTGTCGACCAAGGGCGCGCTTGGCTGTGCGGCGGCAGCGCCTGACACGGTCCTGCGCCATGCCAGCGCGCATGCCGACATCGCCGCAGGCACGGTTGCGCCGGGCACTCTGGTTTTCATGCGCCTTGACGGGGCGGCGCAGCGCAGCGCCGATCCGCGGGTCGCCTTCATGTCAGATAGCTGGAGCGCCTGTCCCGCCCATCGCGTCGTGCCCGCCATGCTGGCCGAGATCTGGTTCCGGGCCACCGGCGAGCGCACTCTGCCCGCCCAAGTCACGTAAGGAGAGACCCATGACCCCCATGACCCCCATCCGCTCTCTTTCCGAAGCGACCGGGCAGGGCGCGGTGCGCACCGACCAGTTCCGCCGTCTGCTGGGCTATGTGCTGTTGGTCGAGGCGGCGTTCGGCCTGTGGCTGTTGCTATCTGCCATCTTTGGGTTCGGCATGACCGAGGTCGAGGCCGCGGGGATCAGCCCCGCCCTGACCGGCGCGTTCGTGCTGTGGGCGGTGATGTTTCAGCTGCCCGGCTATCTGGAGCCGATCCGCAACCGCCTGCCCGTCATCATCGGCGTCATCGGCCGCTACGGCATCGCGATCGTCTGCCTGTTTCTGTGCCTCTGGCTGACTGCGCTGGTGATATTCGGCCTCGCGCTGGCGCTGAATATCGTTTTCAACCGCGCGGTGCGGGCGGTGCTGATGTCGCGGCCCTGACCGCCGGGGGCGTGCCATTAGGGTCGCGATTTTCGAGGAAACGCAGACACTGGAGGGAAACGACCATGGCAAACGTAACGCGCCGCATCGCCGGTCTGCAGATCGGGGGCATGGCGCTGGCCCTGTCGGCCCTGCCCGCCGACGCAGCGGCAAACCCGCTCAGACAATGGTTCATCTACCGCGAATTCGGGCGCACGCCGGAAAACCTGCGCTCGGGCGTCTATTACCGGTTGGCCAATTCCGAAATGGTCGCCCAGTTCCGCTATGACGGCAAGGACCGGCAGCTGGGCGGCATCACATGGGGCTGGATTTCGCGCAGTGGCGACAACCGCTCGATGGGCAGCCCGCAGGTCCGGTTTGCCCGGCTTCTGGAGGATCCCGCCGCCGGGGACCGCGCGCCCGACAGCCAGTACCTGATGCAGGACGAACCGCTGGCCCTGGAGTTCGGGCGCCTTGGCCGGGGGCCGGGCTATCTGGTTTATCGCCCGCGCGCGTCCGAATACCATCTGGCGTGGCAGCGCCAATCGGGGTTTCACCACCAGCGCAGCAACCCGGACATCTACCAGTGGCGCCTGCGCAACGCGACGCGGCGCAGCTTTGACCACCGCAAAAGCGATCTGGTCGAGGAACAGACCTACGCGCTCCATAACGCGGTGGCCAATCAATACCTGCTGGCAATCCCGAAAAGCCGCACCTTGCTGTGGGAAAAGGCCGGGCGATAGGGTTGACCGTTGCCGCATTCAAAACCAGCGCGCCCTAAAATCCAGTTTGGGAATTCACCGGTTCTGGGATATCATCAGGTGGAAACATTATTTTAATTCGTCCAGCGTTTATGATTTTTCTGTCACCGTTTTAAACGTTTGTTTTCAAAGGGGGTGGAGTGGATATTTCGAATTCCTACCAATTCCGGTCTTTGCTGGAAGACAGGGACCTTGTCGAGGAAATCCAGAACAAGGCCGCGCGCGGCGCTTTGAAAGGCACGCGCAAGCTTGGCATGTCCGGCGACGACCTGGCCGAACGTCTGGGCGATGCCGTTCGGGCAGGTGGGCAGGGCGGGCTTGAATCACTGCCCCGCGCCGCAACTGCGCCACCACGACCTAGCGGCGCGCTGGAGGCGATCGTGCTGCTGGAAGGGCGCCCGTCACTGGTTATCCAAGGGGGCAGTTTCATCACGCCCGACAGCGCCATCTGGAAAAGCGAACTGGACACCGCCAGAAGCGTGATCGAGAACGCCGTCGCCCGGACCGGGCGGATCGAGCTGTTCAATCACATGGATCTGGAATGGGTCGCCACCGGCTGGCTGGTCGCGCCGAACGTGATTGCCACCAACCGTCACGTCGCGCTTGAATTCGCGCGCCCGGACGGGGACGGCTTTGTCTTCCGAAGCAACTTTCTGACTCAGCAAATGGGCGCGGCTGTCGATTTCAGGGAAGAGATCGGCACCGTCGACGACCTGACCGTCCGGGTGACCAAAATCCTGTATATCGCGCCGGGTGGCGCCCCCGATATCGCGTTTCTCGAGGTTGAAACCGACGTCCCGCTGCCCGACCCGATTGATCTGGACGCCGCAGCCCCGGCGCGGCGCGCGATCATCGGCACCGTCGGCTACCCGGCGTTTGATCCGCGAAATGGCGCGGATGCGATGCAAGGCATCTTTGGCGATGTCTTTGACGTGAAACGGTTCGCCCCCGGCAAGGTCAGCCATACCGGCACGGGCGAACATTGGTTCGCGCATGATTGCGCCACGCTGGGCGGGGCGTCGGGATCGCCAATGATCAGCCTTGATAGCGGCAAGGTCGTCGGTCTGCATTTTTCGGGACGGTTCCTGCAAGCCAACTTTGCCGTCAAATCCAGTTTTGTCGCCGATGCGCTGGCCGGCCTGTCAACCAGCATTGTCGTGCCCCCGCCGGTCAGGGTCATTGCCGATGGCCGCAACGATGCCGCGCATTTTGCCAATCGCGCGGGCTACAAGGAGGGCTTTCTTGGCCCGGACGTCGCGCTTCCGGGTTTCGGCGCGTGGGCGGGCGATATTTCGGATCCGGGCAATGCGCGCAAGACGCTGGACTACTGCCATTTTTCGGTGGTGATGTGCGCGTCGCGCAAACTGCCGCTTTTGACGGCGGTTAACATAGACGGCAGTCAGGCGCGCCGCGTTTTTCGCAGCAATGACAAATGGTTCATCGACACCCGTATTCCCGACACCGCGCAGCTTGGCAATGAAATATACCTGTCCAATGACCTTGATCGCGGGCACATGGTGCGCCGCCTTGATCCGGTCTGGGGCACCAAGAAAGCCGCCGAAGAGGCGAACGAAGACACCTTTCACTATGTCAATGCGGCCCCCCAGCACAAAAACCTGAACCGGCGCGTCTGGAACAATCTGGAGGATTTCCTGCTGGATTCCGCCAAGGTCAAGGATCTGCGCATGACCGTCTTTACCGGGCCGGTATTTCGCGGC
This sequence comes from Roseovarius sp. M141, assembly GCF_024355225.1. Classification (NCBI taxonomy): domain Bacteria; kingdom Pseudomonadati; phylum Pseudomonadota; class Alphaproteobacteria; order Rhodobacterales; family Roseobacteraceae; genus Roseovarius; species Roseovarius sp. M141. The sequence continues at coordinate 74,362 of NZ_VCNH01000005.1, read as the reverse complement.
GATGACCGGCTGTATCGGGGGCTTGTGCGGCTTGCGACGGAATTCTGGAAGGTCGCCGTGCTGGTGGATGCCGAAAACGACAGACTTCTCAGCGCGGGCTATGTCCTGAGCCACGGCGAGATGATCCGCGACATCACCGAACTGCCCTTTGTTTTTGGCCAGCACCGGACCTATCAGGTGCAGATCGATCTGATATCGCAGGCCACCGGGCTCGATTTTTCGCATATAGCCGCGCATGACGTGATGCGCCCCGGCGACCATGAAATCGCGCCCGCGCGGGCGCGCCGGATCGAAACAGCCCGCGACCTGCGCCTGTGAGCGCACCCCTCAGGAAAGGAAGTGATCCATGAAAGCGGCAATTGTCATTCCCGGCATCATGGGAACCCGCCTGCACCTGTGCAAACAGGATGGAAGCCGCGGCGAAGAAGTCTGGCCACCCAAACCGAGTGAAGTCATCTTTGGCTACAACCGCATCGCCGATTTGCAGCGCGCGGATCTGGTGGTGGGCGACATCATCGACAATATCCTGTGCTACGATTTTTACAATCTGATGGACCAGCACCTGAAGGCGTTGAAATACGGCAAGACCTCGGCTGACCGGCGGCAGGTGAATTTTGCCTATGACTGGCGGCAGGACAATTTTCAGACCGCAGATCGCCTGGCCGCGACGCTGTCGGATCTGCACGATCAGGGGGCAGAGGAAATCCTGCTGCTGGCCCACTCGATGGGGGGAATGGTCGCGCGGCTGATGCTGGAAGGCGGGAAGTTCGACGCTGAGCCATGGTTCAGCAAGATAACCCTGCTTGCCACCTTCGGCACGCCGCATCTGGGCGCGCCTCTCGCGCTGGCGCGGGTGTTCGGCATGGACAGCGCGCTAGGGATCAGCGGCAAGGATTTCGCGGCGCTCGCCGCCAACCGCGATTACCCATCTGGCTATCAGCTGATGCCCGCCCCTGGAGAGGCCGCGATCTGGAACATCGCGGGGTCAAGCATCACGCCGCTTGACCCCTATGATCCGCCCGTTGCCGCCGATCTGGGCATGGACGATCAGCTGGTTGCCAGCGCCCGGGCCGTGCATGATATCCTGTCACGCGAGGGCCGCCCGGCGCACATACGCTATGCCTATTTCGCGGGCACGGGGCACCAGACCGCCACGCGCGTCAATGTCGTGCACACGCCGGGGCAGGGGGTGAACCACGCGCAATCCGTGGTCACGAAAACCGCGTCGGCAGGCGATGGGACGGTCCCGCTATATTCGGCGATACCCGCCCGCGGTCTGCGCCAGATCGTGGTGAACGAGCATGCGACCGTCTTCAAGGGGCTCGCGTTCAAGAGGGTCCTGTTCCGGTTGTTCGGTCAGGATGCGGGCGACCCACTGGAGGTGTTACCGGAAGGCGTGCAGCCCGGTGAGGTTCAGATTCAGCTGTCCCTTGACAGGCAGGTCTATGATCTGGGCGAGTCCGCCGAACTTGTGATGACAATCGTCGACCCGTTTGGCGACAATGGTCAGGCTGACAGCATCAAGGGCAAACTTGTCCTGCAAAAGCTGGACGACGATCAAAAGGCCAGCGGCGCGCCAAAGGAAATCCCGGTTCTTGTACAGACGGCGCCGGTTTCGACACTGTCACTGTTTCTGTCGGATATTCCGGGCCACGGGCTGTATCAACTGTCGTTCGACGGGCACCCGGCCGCCGCCGCTCCGGTCGCCTTTGCCGTGCGTCAGGCATCATCGTGAAGACAGGGTCGTGAATGGCGCGCGCGCCTGCCGTCCTATCCCAGAGATCCGCGATCAGGCGCCCTCTGTTGCCAGCCTCGGGATTTCCCCGGCCAGCCACCGCTGTTTGATCACGCGGTTGCGCTTTTTCCCGCTGGAGGTTTTTTCAATCGTGCCACGGCGCACCGGCACGATGTCACTGGGCACAAAGCCAAAGCGACCCAGAGTGAGGCGGCGTATTGTTGCAATGCGCTCGGTGGCCTGCGCGGTGGTCCACGGGGTCGGGCTTTCGATCAGCAGGATTTGGCGTGGGGTCTGCGTGTCCATCGCGTCCGTGCCGAACAGCCGGGACCGGCCGGGGCCGACAAAGGGCAGGGCCTCGATTTCCAATTCGACGTCGCCCGGCACGATATGACGGCCCGCCACCGTCATCGTGTCGTCCTGCCTGCCGACGAAATAAACCTCGCCCGCCGCCGTGAACCCCAGATCGCCGGTTTTCAGATACCCGCAGCCCAAGGCCCGCCGGGTGGCTGCCGGATCGTTCTGGTAGCCATCGGTCAGGCAGGGGCCGACCAGTGTGATTTCACCCAGACGCCAATCGGGCAATCCTACTCCGGCGGGGTCGCGGATCGCCAATGTGCACCCGGTATTGGGTTTGCCGATCGAAACGATTTCTGAGCTGTCCGGGCAGGTTGGCCCCGGGATCACCCTGTCGCCGTCGATCCGCACATGTTGTCGCGCGACCGGGCCAGATCCGGAACTGGTGCATCCCAGCGCGTATTCCGCCATCCCGTACCCGGTGCGCAGATTGGCCGGGCCGAGGCCCAGCGGACCCAGCCGCCGCATCAGATCATCCATCACCAGCGGGCTGATCTTTTCCGCGGCGACATACAGCACCAGCCGGGACAGATCGCAGTCCTCTGCGCTCAGGCGCCGCGCTGCGCGCAATGTGGCGGCGAGGATGGAGCTGGTGGAAAAGGTCAGATCGCATCTGCGGTCGGACAGGGCACGAAACCAGCGGGCGGGGTTGCGCACGTAGTACTCCGGTGGCGCCAGCAGCGCATCGGCGCCGCAATACAGCGGCATCAGCATGCCGATGAACAGCCCCATGTCGTGATAGATCGGCAACCACGACCCGACCGAACCGGGGCTGATCGCAGGGTCGCCCACGCGGTAGTTTTCGCACAGCTGCTCTAGCTGGGCCGTGATCATCGCGTAGCGCACCCGCACACCCCGGGGCTGGCCGGTGCTGCCCGAGGTGAACTGGATCAACGCCAGATCCGCCGCGCCGCATTCGGCTGCGGGCGGGTAGGGCGCGGAGGCGGCCATCAACTGCGCGATATGCAGATCGCGCGCGCCGTCTGGCCGGTCGGGACCGGCGGGCGCGGTGCCATGTATGACCGCCTTGGCCGCGCATATCGCGATGACGTCGCTCACCAGGTTCCGGCCACATTCCGCCGCGCGCTGCGGGCGCAGCGGAACCGCCACCGCCCCCAGATGCCAGATCGCCAGCAAGGTGATCACGGCGTCCGAGCCGGTATCGAGCAGCGTGATAACCCGGTCTTTGGCGGTGATCCCGTTCTGCGCCATCCCGCCCGCCATGCGCCGCGCCCGGGACAGGATATCGGGCAGCGGCAAATCGATGTCTTCGGCAGGGAAGCGCCATATCGGATCGCGATCCGCAGGACGCGCGATCATCTGCCTGAGGGCGCTCATACCGCCTAGATCCTGCGCACCGCAATCGCGGCGTTCACCCCGCCAAAGGCAAAGGACTGCGACACGGCCGCTGAAAAGGGCTGCGCGCGCGCGGCGTTCGGCACGCAGTCGATATCGCATTCCGGGTCCGGCCCCTGATGGTTCACCGTGGGCGGAACGACGCCCTGCGCCATGCCGTTGAGGGTGGCGATCAGCTCCAGCGCGCCGGCGGCGCCAAAGGTATGGCCGATCTGCGATTTGGTCGACGACATCATCAGATTGCCCGCATGCGGGCCGAAAACGGCATGTGCGACCTGTGTTTCCACCACGTCATTCAGCGGCGTCCCGGTGCCATGGGCGCTGACATAGGCCACGTCGCCGGGGGGCATGGCCGCATCCTTCAGCGCCAGCGTCACCGCGCGCACCGGGCCGCGCAGCGTAGGCTGCACCGTATCGCGCGCGTCCGACGACATGCCAAACCCGGCGATTTCGGCAATGATGTTGGCCCCGCGCGCCTGCGCCGATGTCAGGGTCTCGATCACCAGAACGCCCGCGCCTTCGCCAAAGGCCAGCCCGCCGCGCCCGATGGAAAACGGGCGGCAGGTATCCGGCGCCACCGTGCGGGCGGCATCAAACGCGCGCATCGCGGAATACAATATATTGGCCTCGGTCCCGCCGGTCAGGGCGACATCGGCGTAGCCATGGCGCAACATCATCGTGGCCTGCGCCACCGCATGCGATCCGGCAGCGCAGCCGGTGGCGATCACCATGCCGGGGCCAAGGATCTGATGTTCGATCGCAATGATCCCCACCACCGCCTGATGGTTCGTACGCGGCACGGTCATCGGATGCGCGCGGGGCCGCTTTTTGCCAAAGAGCTGACGGGCCACGTCCTCGCGCGATTTTTCGCCGCCGCCGCCGCAGCCCAGAATGATGGCCGCATCGCTCAGCTGCGCGGCGCCGAGGCCGGCATTGGCCACGGCCTCGCGGGCGGCGAGCTGGGCAAATTGCACGAAGGGTTCGGCAATCAGCAGCTCGGTATTGGTGAAATGATCCTCGGGCACGTAATCGGCAATGACGGCGGCGGGGCGCGTGATCTCCAGATCTTCGAACGACCGCGTTGTCGGCGCAATCGCGGTGCGCCCCTCGCAGATCCCCTGCCAATAGCGCCCAAGGCCGACGCCGAACCCCGTCACCGCGCCCATGCCGGTGACAACCACCCGGTGCGATCCGTCGGGGCGGCGCAGATCGATCTGGCTCATGCGGCCTCTTTCTTGCTCAGCAGCATCAGCACGATGTCGACCAGCTCATCGGGCGTGTCGAAAACGTCCAGACCGGAATCGACGATGACGATGTCATAGAGTTCCTCGATCTCGAAAATGACGGTGATCATTTCAATCGACGTGATGCCCAAGCTGGAAAGATCCGTTTCCAGCGTGATGCTGACATCGGCCATCGTCGGGATGACCTTGTCGATGCACCCCCGGATCTCGGCCCAGAGTGTGGCCTTGTCGGGCAACGATGCGCTAGAGGTGGTCATTCGGCAATCTCCGCAATTTTTTCGGTCAGGATGTGCCCGGCTGCACGGTCAGATCAAATTCGCTGGTCACGTCGGGGCACCCGTTGCCCGTGACCGTCAGCACCAAGGTGGTCGATGCATCCGGCGCCTTGATCGTTGTCGTGCCGGTCTGTTTGGCTGTGTCCAAGTCTACAGGTTTCGACGGCTGGCCCAAGCCAATTGACAGGCTGGCCGAAACCGCATTGCCGGTCGCGTAGCTCAGCACCACGTTCTGACCCGGTGCCGGGCTGTCCGGCGCTGCGGTGATCACCTGAACCTGGAGTTCTGGCCCGGTGCCAAGATAGGCCTTTAGCGGGCCGGTCCCTGCGCCGGGGCCATAGGTCGTCAACACGTTGTTATCGGTCTGCAAATCCGTCTTGGGCCATCCCGGCGCCGGATTGGCAACACTCGGGGGTTCGACGGTTTTCTTGGTCATGTCGCTATAGCGGAACCACCTGATGCGCACCGGCTCGAATGTGATGGTGGCGGTGTCGGTTGCCGGCCCGCCATGGCCCTTGGCCGTCAGGGTATAGACCACCGATGATACGTTGCCCGTCAGGGCGCTGCCCGGTGTCACCGTCATGGTGCCTGACCTGTCCACGGTGACGGACTTGTCCGGGGCCTCCAGCACGGGGTCGGCGTCGGCGAATTCGCTTTCCCATGTCAGCGTCACCTCATCCGCGGTGCCGATGGGCGCCGTCGCATCGCTCTCCAGCCGGGCCGAGACGCTGCCGACAAAGGCCACCGTGACCGCCTGTGTCGACTGCCTGTCATCGGTGAACAGCTGCAACAGATAGCTTTGCGAGGGGGCGCCCACGTCGATCTGATAGCTGTCGGTAAAACGGCCCGTGCCCTTGATATCCCGCCGGATGCTGCCCGGTTGCAGCACCACATAGCTGCCCCCGGACACGACCCAAGTCAGGTTCGTCTTGGTGCCGTTTGTCACGGTCACGGGCGAGGCGTAGAAGCTGTGGATGTCCAGGTCGGTCGCGACCTTGGCGATGGTTTTGGTCACGTTTGCCTGATTGGCCGATTCCTGAATGACGAACGCGGCAGTGCCCTTGGACGGGCTGACTTGCAGGGTGTTGAAGGTGAAACTGACGCTTTCGAGGGGCTTCAGCGCCGGGCCTTTCAGCGCCACATAGGGTTTGGCCTGATTCAGGTAGGGGCTGATCTGCCAGTTGCGGTTGGGGCTGGCGATGGTCATGCCGCCAGCCGCGACGGTGATGTCATCCGGGTCCGGCCCGATCGGGATCAGGATATAAAGGGTCTGCCCACTGGGGCCATCGTCGGTCCGGCTGGGGTTGGTGATGGTCAATGTCGGCGCGGCCATCGCCCCGACGAACAGGCTGGCGGGATCAAACCGGTATTGATACGCCGGCTCCGGGCCGGTGCCATCATTGGCCTTGGCCGCCGCCTGCGCGAGGGTCGCCGTGATCTGGTCCTGTGTCAGTTCCATCACTCATCCTCTCGTTCGATAAAGGTCATTTCGGCCAGCGGTGCGTCCTTGTCGCCGCCGACGGGTCGTTTCGGCACCAGCCCCAGCCAGCCCTCGCGCAGCGTCGGTACGCGGTTGGGCACCACCATGCCGGGCTGGGACGGTTGCAGGTTCTTCACCGTCTCCCACGTCGTGATACCGGTCCGCGCGATCCAGCTCCAGTTGCCGGCCACGTTGGCGGGCAGGGGCATCTGGACCTGCGCCGGATCGGTCAGGATCGGCCCGATGCGGAAGGTCGCCAATAGCTGATTCATCGCCGCCACAGACGCCGCCGGCAGCGCGGCGGTCTGGACGGGCAGCACGCCCGACATCACCGGGATCACGCCGCGCGGGTCCATCAGCACGGTCAGTTTGGCGACAGCACCACCGGGTTTCAACGGAACCGACGGATCAGCGTTCAGATACCCCGAGGCCGACGGCGCGTTCAGCGCGACAAGGCCCGGCAGGTCATTCAACGTCTGCGATAGCTGGCTGGCGGCGCTGCCACGCGGCGCCCGCACCGCCCGCCGGACCCCGCCCATCGACGCCGAGAAGCCGCGCAGCGGGTTCAGCAGGGAATAGTCATCATTCAGAAAATACCCCAGCGCCCCATTGCCGGTATAGTGGATATCCCCGATGAACGTGCGAAAGGCGATGTCAGGCAGGCCGCCGGTGTTGTCCTTGCCGGTTTCTGCCCACGACTGATTGACCGCAGCGGGACCGGACTGTTCCAGATTGATTTCGGCCCGCACCACCGCCACCGGCTGTCCGATCAGCACGGCAAGGTTATCATCCGCCGGTTGCTGTGTGCCTGCGGTGGCCCACATGGTGACGTCGATCACATCCAGCAAATCGTGCAGCGCCGCATCGCCGCTGGTGTCGGCCTGCGCCAACAGCGCAGTGACAAAGCCCAGCAGATGCGCGTTCGCGATAGCCGGCGGCGCGCCAAGCGGCACGTTCGAGCCGGGCGTGGGATCCCAGCGGATACTGGCCCCGGCATCGGTTATCACCGGCAGCAGCTCTCCCAGAGGGGTGCCGGACTGGTCGAACACCAGAACCGAGTTGTCCAGATGGTTCGGCAGCAGCCAGCCCACCACGGGGTTCGTCAGGTTCGATGAATTGGTCCTGATCGCGTCATTGTCGGCGTCCAGCAGGGTCAGCTGCAGGCGGCTGGGTTGCTGCATCGCAGGGGCGATCTGTATGTAGCGGGCGTTGTCATTGCCGCCAGCGTCGCGGGTCGTGACCGATTGCGACCGGATCGGCAGGACGGTTTCGCCGGGGTTGGTGACGCGCAGGATCTGCCCGAAGGCATCCACGATCCAGACCTGATCCAGCGTGAAATGCCCCGCGCGCAAGGGGTAGAATCCGGGCGCCTGCCCATTGCCGGGCAGCGGCACCATCGACGGCGCCTGTCGCAGATAGCTGTCCAGCGCGGGGTCGGCGGGGTAGGTCAGCTGCGTCATCTGGCTGACCCGCTGCAACATGGTGGGGCCAAGGGCGGCGATCGTGCCGGTGATCACGTCGAAATCTTCGATCTCGCGATAGGCATTTTGCAAGGCGGTCTGTTGCGAAATCGGCAGCTTCTTGAAATTGGGATCGGATTCCGTGAAATCCTTGAGCTTGCCTGCCAGCCCTGCGGCGATCTGCGTACCCAGTACCGTGCGGCCGGTGATCGTCTCGCTTTGGCTGGCGATGGCCGTGCCGGTCCAGTCATATTGGATTCCGGCCAGATTCCAGTCCTGCAACATGCCGTCGGCCTGCTGCGCCGAAGGATGCCATGTCACCTGCCAGTCGATGAACAGGGGCGACCACGGGGGGGACCAGCCCATGATCGCGCGCTTCATCGGCACGACCCCTTGAAACCCGACCGAGGCGCCGACGATCTGTTCGTCGAAATCCGTCAGGGGCGTTGCGGCGCCGGGGGCGGCCTGCTGGGCGGCGATGGTCTGGGTCAGGGCTGTCAGTTGGGCCGGGGTGGGCGAGGATATCCCGGCCTTGGCAAAGGCGATCTTGGCCAGAAGTTCGGCATTGGCGGTGTCGAAAAACAGCATTTCGATCAGGAAATCGTCCAGCTCCTTGGGGATACCCGCCGGGGCGCGGGGCAGGGACACCGCGCCCGCCAGATCGTCAGCGGTGATCGTTTCAATCGTCGCGCCGGGGACCACAACGGTCAACCCGGTGATGGTCTGGCCGGTGAACCGGCACAGCAGCAGATCGTCGGGGCTGCCATCCTGACCGGGGGCCAGAAACCTTGTGTCCTGCTTGGCGCCCGCAATCATCAGGCTGGGCGTCGCCGGCGCGCGAAACCGGGGGGCACCGGTGCTGGACAGAACAAACGCAGTGCCGAGCGCCTCGGTCAGGGCGGTTTTGGCCGCGCCCATATCCCCCTCATTCTTGGCTTGCCGGGTCTTGAGCGTCGCCAAGGTGGCGCTGACCGAGGTAATCGCATCCTCGATCTGCTTGCGCCGCTCTTGGGTTTTTTTGTCATCAAACGGCGAACTGGGCGTGCGCACCAGCTTGAACACCAGCGCAAACAGTTCCTCGCTATAGCCTGCCACGGTCGCAAGCGTGGCATCCAGCGCGGTTTGGGCCTCGTTCAGGGCGGTCAGCGCGGTGGTCTGATCCTCGCTGAGGTTGACGGTCTGAAGCGATTTACCGCGATCCGCGTCCGAATCTGACGGCGGCGCGACCACCCAGCGGGTGCCGCCGTCGATTTTGGGAAAGCGCGCGCCAAAGGCCCTTTCCTCGAAGATCGACGGTTCCTGAATGTAGTCAAAGGCCAGATCCTGCTGAACCGCCAGCAGCAGGTTTTCCAGCGTTGGCTGTTTCAGCTCGGCGGCCAGCCACGCGGCAATGCCTTCGTACCCAGTGCCGCCAATGGCGATGGTGACCGGGTTCTGCCCGTCCAGAATGGGATCGCGCGGGTAGGCGGCCTGTGGCCCCTTCCAGTCGATCCCGTAGACCATGCCGTGGCACAGCGATTGGCTGGCCAGTTGGTACTGTATCGCGGGGATCGCCTTGGGATTCGTGATCGGATGATCCTTCTGCCACGCCTGCCAGTCCGTCTGGGCCGCCTCCAACCCGACCGCGCCACCCAGCCCGAACCGCAGGGCAGTCTGGATGTCCTGCCATTCCTCTTGCGTGGCGAAGCCGGTCGGTTCAGAAGGCGTCACCCCCAGGACAGGGTCAAACCCGGCATCCGAATACCACCCCACCGCGGCATAGCTGATCTGCCCCGCGTCGATCCCCGTCAGCGGGTCATGAAAACACAACACATCGCGCGTGTTCTGATAGGTCGACACCCACGAGACGCTGCCCGGCCCCATCGCCAGCAACAGCGGCTCGGACGGGCCGGCAGGGTCCGTCCACTTCGCAAGGTCAAAGGATTTGCCGATCCACACCGATTTGCCCACCGTCGTGGGATCGGGATAGCTGTTGCTGCCGTCGGTATCGTCGACAAAATCAGATTGCAGCACCGTCACCGTCAGCACCGGTGCGGTGCCGGGGGCGGACGTGAGGGCGCGCACGAACAGCCAGCGGTTGGGGATCGCCGGAAACTGCACCGATCCGTCAGGCAATTGCGTGCCGTTGCGAAAACTGTAGGGCAGGGTGATCTGCAAATGTGCGCCGGTTTCGGGCGGCGCGGCGCTGGGTTCGAACGCCTTGCTTTCGGGGTCGAACGCCTCGGCCAGTTTGCGGTAGTCGATGGTCAGATCGGCCCATGTGCCGCTCTGGTTTGGCTGGCCGATCAGCAGGCATTCCAGCGCGGTGGGCACCAACATGCGCGGGCCGGGCCACAGGGGGTTGTCAAACCCTTGGGTCGAGACAGAGTTTGTCGCGGTCATTGTGGCGTGCTCCCTGCGTTCAACGGGCTGGCAACGCCCCACTCAAAACTTTGCAATCCGGCGGAACGCACCATCTGCACCGCAAATTCCGCCGAGGTGAAGGTATCCTGCGGGTCCAGCGCGGATTGCTTTTTCAGCGCCGCCTTCAGGTTTTCGGCGGTCTTGGTAATGTCCAGCACGCCGGGGTGGGCGGTATTGCTGCGCATCGCGACCGGCGCTTCGACGCTGCCGATCTGTTCGCCCGCCGCGTGTTTGTCATTGCCCGACCCGCCCGCGCTGAGCCAGCGCAGGAAGCTGTAATAGTCACTGCCATCGGGGCGGATGCCAAAATGCAGGCTTTCGGGCGGTTGCAGGATATCGACCCGCTTGGGCAGCCCCTCGAACAGGGCGATCAGGATGTTGTCCGACAGCCGGTCCAGCCGCAGCAGGGGCAGTTTCTGACTGTCCGCCGTGGTCCCGGCATAGGCCGAAATTTCCATCCCCGGCCATCCCGACACCGCCGCCGAGCGCAGCAGGAATCCGGTGATCGGCCCGACGGTCTGTCCGGCGGGCGCCGCCGGTTTGCCGCGCATTTTCGCCCGCACGCCTGACGTGCCCAGCATGGCCTGATCGACGATCTTTTCGATTGCGCCCATCAGCTGAACGGTGTCGGCGCTGCTGGACATGCCAATGCTGACCGCGCCTTCGACCAACCGGTGCAGCCAATTGGTATCGATATAGAAAAACCTGATGGATTCGCGGGGCAGCATCCGCGCCTGCGGCACCAGATATTCAAACGGCACGCCGTACAGCAGCGACGCCTGCGCCAGCCAGTCGATCACCGACTGCGGCAGAGGCACCGGCAAGGCGTTGGCGTCCGCGACCTCGGCGGCCTCGACGCTTGCGCCGGAGGTTTTTTCCATCACAGGCGCGGCGGCAGTCCGCATCACATCGGTCAAAAGCACGCGCCGGTTGTTTTGTGTCTGTGTCATCTGCGCTCACTCCACCTCTTGCATGGGGCCAAAGACCTGATCCAGCAGATCGTCCAATCCGTCCGCAGCCTCCGGCGCAAAGGACAAGGCCGGGCGTTGCAACCGTTCGCCGTGGGGCGCGTGGCTGGGCGGTCTGTCCTCGCGGCGTTGCCGTCTGGGAATGGCGGACAGGGGGCTGCCGGTATCGTGCGGCTCGATCGCGGCGAACGCATTGCCAAGCGCGGTGGTGGCCGCGAAATGCGCCATCATCTGACTGCGCCCCGCCGGCTGCGGTCTGCTGGGGGTCAGGGGCGCGGCCTCGACCTCGGGCAGGGCCTGCGCCAGCGCGGTAAGGTTCGCGGTGCCCTTGGTCGCCGCGTGCATGGCGCGGCGCCAGTCATAGAGTTGGCGGGCGAATGTGGCGTCGGACAGCCCCAGCAGCCGCCCGATCTGCCATGCCGCCGCCTGGGACAGGTCAAACAGCGCGGTTTTCGGATCATAGCGAATGGCCAGATCGCCGTACTGAAACGCGCCCAGATCGTCATTCTTGGTCGGAACCGCCGACAGCGGACCGCGATACCATGCGGTTGCGTCCTCGCCCGCGCGCATCCGGTAGGTCAGCGGCGCATAGCCCATCCCCAGCCCCATCGCCGCCACTTTGGAATTCTCGTCCGTGGCGGTGATCGTCTTGTGCGACACGCCGACCAGATCGACGCCGCCCTTCTTGGGCAGGTTTTGCATGATCTCGATAAAGTCGCCGGGCATCGGGATTGCCTGCACCTTCCACCACGCCAGCGACGCAAGCCGGAAGGTGGTGACACCCGCCGCAATCGCATGTCCGGGCAGATGATCCTGATGCCCCTCCAGCGAGACGAGGAAGACATAGTTCACCACGTCGTCGGTTTTCGATGTCTGGATGATCCGGTTGCCGACCACGACCGAAAAGCTGCCATCCTCGTCCAGCCCCAGAATTTCCTTGTCATCGGTGTTCACGTCGCGCACATGCGCCAGATACATCAGATCATCCAGCGTCGGGGCGATGGCCTGAAACAGCTGCGCCTCCAGATCCAGATACAGCATCGGGGTTTTCAGCTCGTCCGGGCTGAGGTTCAGCTTCGGGCCTGCAATCGCGGGATTCGCGCTCTGCACCAGATCGCCCGCCGTGCCGGTCACGACCGGGGAGGGCGCCGCGATTTCCGCAGCGGCGCCGCCCAGTTCGGCGGCGGTCAGGCTGATCAGCCCCATCCACGGCGTCGATACCGTATCCGCGGGGACAGGATTGCCGTCAATGGTTCTGACCCACGGCAAGATGCGCCGCCGCAGGACGATATTGGGGATGTAGTTTTCCCAATCCCCCGCCTGATTTGCGGGGGGAACCACCATCTGCACATCGGTGGGCGCCAGCGCAAAGCGTGGGCCATCCACGATAAATTCCTGCTTTGCCTGATAGGTGGGTGTTTCGTCCTCGTGCTGCAACACGACCTCTTGCTGACCGGACAGTGCGTAGGCGCCGGCAGGCAACGGGGGCAAGGCGGCCTGACTGAACCGGATTTCGCCCGGTTTGATTTCATCGTCGGTGGCAAGTGCGATCTGGTTAGCCATGACATGCCCTAACTTTTGCAAATATCTGTCTCATCCGCGGTAGACCCGAAGCGTCGTGCGCCCGTTCGCGGCCCGCATGGCTTCGATCCCGGGCAGGGGCCGCGCCAAGGAGGTCAGCACATGGCCCTCCCACCCTTGCAGGACCGCCGCGCGATCGCCCTTCCAGCCGTACACACCGGCCAGATCCTCGGTCCCCGACACCAGAACCGCGTGGCGGTCCGGCGTCCCGGCGGGCAGGTCCGTGAGGTCAAAGATCAGCGCAACGCCATCATATGTCTCCAGCACGTCGACCGGTTCCGAGGCGCCGTCATAGCTGACATGCCAGGGGGATGTCGTCGCCGCACATTTGACGCGCACGCCGTAAGGATCGGCGCCATGTTTCAGGACGACAGCGACGGTGCGAACCGGGCTGCCAAAGATGGTTTCGGCCCAGCCGCTGGCGGTTTCGCCCACGCCATGCTGCACCCGGTTGCTGGTCATCAGACCGTGCCCGCTGATGGTTCCGCGCCGCTGTTCGCGTCGGCTGTGGCGCAGGCGCGGGCTGCTTTGGGGGCGGATCGTGCAGCCATCGCCCAGCATCGTGTGATGGGCGACCTGAAACAGCGTGCTGCGCAGGTTCCACCCGGCGGGGGCGCCGTGATCGCACGCCCCCAGACCCAGGCACGCCACATGCGCCGCGTCTTGCGGCAGCGCCACGTCGCCGGTGTCATCGTCGGGCGCGACGATGCCGTCGGACAGGATGCGCCCCGAGGCGTCAAAGGCATAGACCTGCACCGGCACCGCGCCATCCACCTGAATCATCGGCTGCCCCGCGCCGCTGCCCAGATCCAGCACCGCCAGAGTACCCCGGCGCAGACCGGTCTGCAGGCCATCCTGCGCGTGGTGCGCGCGTTCGGTAACGTTGTGGCCGGTGTGATCGACATCCTTCCAGCGCGCGACGATCTTGGGAGTGGCCAGGTAGATCGAGCGTTCGCCTGCCGCCGCCACTTTGCCGGGCAACGCGAAGCTTTGCGTGCCGCCCAGAAAACGCGGCGCAATTTCGGCGCGCTCGGGGTCGCCCATCGCTGCAGAGACCTGCGCCATGGGCGTGGCTTCCAGGTCGACCACGGGCGCCGCCGTCGCCGCTTGATCAAAGCCAAGCTCGGCCAGATGCGGCGGTGCCTGAAACAGATCATCCGCGAATTTCGCCAGAACGCTCAGGTTCTGATCGACAATCGCCGCGACGTCGCTATCCGTCACCGCCTGCATGATCGCGGCCCGGCGCGCGGCCGGGGCATCGGCGGTACTGGCATCCATGACCGTGCGCATTAGGGTCGCGAACCGTTGATCCTGCGGCAGCGCCGGCGGAACCGGCAGGAAGCTGGGCGTGATATCAAAGGGCAGGGGCAGGGCGGCGGCGCTTTCGTGGCCGAACGCCTTGATCAGGTCCATCCCTTCCAGAATATCGACCAGATGATCGCCGGTGGTGCTGATCGACAGGCCGAACTGGGCGCCGGAAATCATGGTGGCGGTTGGCTCTCCGCCGGGTTCGAACTGCTTGGTGGACCAGACGGCATCGGGGGCGCCGCCGGTCAGGCCCTGCGTGACCACGCCGGGGCGGTCCAGCGACACGATGACCCAGTCCTTGGCGTCGTTCTGCGTCTTGAGCGTGGCGGCGATGGCGGTGGTGACATCCGGCTGCCCCATGGGCTGAATCCCAAGCGGCGGGCTGGCCGCTGAATAGGTGGATTGCGCCGCCGTCACCGTGCTGCCGGGCATGACCGAGCGCAGTTCGAGCGTAAAGGGCATCGCCTGGACCACGGCGCCGTTACCGGTGTGATCGCTCAGCAATCCGTTGGTGATCTGCACCTTCAGGACTACCTGATCATAGCCGGGCTTGGCCGCAGGGGCGGTGCCCTGGGCCACGGCCATGGCGACGACTTCGTCCTTCTTCGGCGGTTGCGGCAGCATCCGCTCCTGAAAGATGTGCCAGGGCAAGGCGGCCTTGCTGGCGTCCTTGTCATCCTGCACGCCGAACGGAATATCGAACGAGATCACGAACCAGCTGACATGCACGATCCCGGCGGTGGGCGGGCCCCATATCTGCAACTGCGCCCCCAGTTCGGCGGTCAGTGTGATGTCGACCCCGCCGATCGTGACGCCCAGCGAGGCGCCGACCGTGATGTGGACCTCGATGGTGTAATAGAACGGCTGCCATGAGATCAGGAAGTCCGCCCCGGCATCGAACCACGCCTTCAGCGGCCCGGCACTGAACAACGCCTTGAGGTAGCCGCCCGCCATCACCATCGACGGGGTCAGCGCGAAATAGGTGCCGCCGCCGATGCTGAGCTTGACCGAGGACGTATCCAGAACCGGCCAGTCAAAGCCCAGCCGCGGCACGTTGGGGTAATAGGGCGGCGGTTTGAACGCCGGGTGATAGCCACCCAGCGTAATGACGAAATCACCGGCGTTGGGGTTGGTGCCGAACCAGAACTTGGCGGCAAAGCCCCCGGTCAGCTTGCAATC
This sequence comes from Roseovarius sp. M141, assembly GCF_024355225.1. Lineage (NCBI taxonomy): Bacteria > Pseudomonadati > Pseudomonadota > Alphaproteobacteria > Rhodobacterales > Roseobacteraceae > Roseovarius > Roseovarius sp. M141. Next base: position 59,016 of record NZ_VCNH01000005.1, on the reverse strand, counting down.
CTTGACCAGCAGGAACGAATTGGGCGTCAGCTGCGCGGTCACCGAAATTACGCCCTCGGTGATCTTGAACGAGGCGACGACCGCCAGCTCGATAAAGGCAAGCGCCTTGGGGGGGGGGATTTCCGGGGGCAGGCTAGCGCTGGCCACGCCGATCACGTCGATTTCAAACTCGCGCCCGAATTTGACCAGCAGCATGGCAAAGACGTCGACCAGTTCGAAGCTGCTGAACTTGAGGCCCGCCGCCGCCCAGTAGGTTCCGATTTCGGGATAGACCGTGTCAGACAGGGTGGCCAGCGCGCTCTTGGGTGTCGGATTATCGCCAAAGGTCGCTTGCGAAATCGCCCCCTGGATCAGCGGAAAGCCCATGATGTCACCCGCATCGGGCACGATGATGTTGCGGTTGACCGAAAAACCGCCGGCAATCCCTTTGACGAAAAAGGCCGGCACGCCGCCAAGCGGCGCGTTGACATTGAGAAAGACAAAGAACGAAATCGCGTTGCCCTTGGAGGGGTCGTTGGGGTCGTTCGGGATCATCGCAAAGGACCCGACCGCATAGATCGTAAAGCTGCCGATCTTGACCAGCAGCTGCCCGTCATAGCGCAGCGGATCATCGTTTTTCAGCAGGCCGCCGTCGATGGACACCGCGCCGCCGTTAAAGCTGACGGCAAGCCCGCCCAGATCCAGTTCGTACTGCGAATAATCGGTGATTTTGGTCACGTTCACGCTGACCGACAGCTCGATCAGGTCGACGGTCAGACCGGCAAGGTTGAGGCTGCCATCGAACAGCACACTGGCCAGCCGCTTGGGGTTGTCCCAGCCAAAGCCGATCTTGTTCGCCGTGACCGGCCCGAACGAGCGCTGCACCGGAATCCAGATGCGGGTCTGGCCGGTGCCGCTGGAATCATACAGCTCCACCCCCAGATCATGCCCGCTGATATAGCCCGCCCGCGCGGAAAAACCGGGGTTGGTCGGCGGGTTGGACTGGGTGTCATCATCGCCCGACCCCAACAGGTTTTCGGCCACCGCGTTGCCCTTGTCCCCAGGCACCATCGCATTGGGCGCCAGCGAAATGGCAATGTCCTCAAAGTCGATGCCGCCGCCATAGCTGTCGACGACGCTCGGCTTGGCGAAATCGAACGAGATCAGGCCGCGCGGTTTGATCTTGCCCAGTTGGAACCGGGTCAGATCGATCAGCGGCTGGCCGGTTTTGCCCTGAAAATCGACGCCGACATTGATCAGGCGCAGCTTCAGCTTGCCAAAATCGGGGACCAGATCGTCCAGCGGTACATAGGCGGCGATGCCGGATTCAAAATCCTTCGGGTCCGCCCCGGTCAGCGCAATCCAGTTGGTATCCTCGGCGCCGATCTGGAACACGAAATTCGGCGCCGCCTTCAGCGACAGATCGGTGACAGCAAAGCGGATGCCAAAGGCGGCACTGTCGTTCGGATCAGGCTCCAGCCAGATACCGCCGCCCTCGCCAATGGCGAGGATCTGAATCTGCGTCTGGGTCAGCGCCTTGACAAAACCACCCAGGAATTTCTCCGGCCCCAGCGCCAGCAGCGCGTCCAAATCGTTCAGGATGTAGGTCTTGCCACTCATCACCAGCATCTGGGTATCGACCAGCACCTTGCCCGGTTCCAGTGGCACCTTGTCGGTCAGCGGCGCGTCCAGCCAGCCCTCGACCGCCTTGGTGTTCAGCACCACGATCGACACATAGCGCGGCAGGACGTATTTCAGAACATCCAGCAGCCACAGCTCCAGCGCGGCTTCCAGCGCCTTGTCATAGCCGGTCTTGTCCGTCACGCCAAAGAGGTTGGGCAGCAGTTCCACCTTCATCTTGCCGGGTTTGCCCCTGGTCATCATCGGGTCGATCAGCGCCGACACATGGCCGCCGCCCGCACTGTCAAAGCTGATGGACAGGCCGGGGCCCTCGTCCAGCGCGACGATGGCCTGCGTGGTCAGGCCGAAGGTCACGATCGGGGTCGCATCGCCCTGAACGGGGATGCCCACACCGGTCGGGGCAAGGGCAATCACCACATGGTCATCGGCCACTTTGGTGGCCAGGGTGGCCCAGATGCCGATCTGCTGGTTGCCCGTCTCGCCCTTCAGGCCGGCGATGATCGTGACCGGAACCTTGTCTGACGGCGCATAGCTCAGCAGCCCGCCATCGGACGTGACCCCGTCCAGCGCAAGGCTGATCAGGTCCGCCACGGCCGAGGCCGTCGCGGCCGCGTTCGTTGGCGTCAGCCGGTCGGTCAGCCAGCCAAAGGCGGCGGTCTCCAGCTTGGCCGGGTCGGGCTGCGCCGCGATCAGGGCCGACACCAGCGCATCGATCTGCAGCGACGTGGCGGTGCTGCGCATCTTGTCAACGAACGCGGCCAGTTTGACATCGCCCTTGTCCTTCAGCCCGGTCAGCAACGCATCCGTGAGGGTGCTCAGCAGTTTCTGCGCCACTTCCGACGCGACCGACAGCGCAAAGGTTTCCCAGCTGCCGAAGGGGATCAGATCAAGCGTCGGCTTGCCATCGCCGACCTGCCCCAGCGTCAGATCAAAGCCCTTGTCGAACCCGCCTTGCAGGAACAGCCCGCCACTCAGCCCCGGTATCTGCGCAACCAGCCGCCCCGCGCCGGTCAGCCCCGGCTGGAAATCCGAGGTCAGCGTCAGGCCAAAGCCCAGCGTATCCAGCGACACGTCGCCGCCCGCCACGGAAATCGGCGCGCTCAGCCCCGGTGTCAGCGCAAACAGACCCGTCGCGGTGCTGGCCGTCGCCTGCAATTGCAGCCCATAGGGCAGGCCGGTCAGCAGCGCGCCATCCGTGGTCTGCGCCAGCGTCAGCCCGGCGGCGGTGCCTGCGGGCAGGGTGGTCAGCACCTTGTTCAGCGCCGCTATGTTCAGCTTGCCATTGGCCCCGACGACGGCATCCGACAGCAGCCAGCCCAGCGGGTCTTCGAACAGGCCCAGCGTGGATTTCATCACCCATTTGTTGCTGCCTGCCGGGGCCTCTTCGGCAAGGCCGAACAGGGCGAACAGGCTTTGGGCCAGTTGATATTGATCCAGCAGCCGGTCCTGCACCACCTCGGCGACAAAGATCGACAGGACATAGGCAGGCGCGACGGCGGCCAGTTGATCGACAAACTTGGTCGCATCAAACGGATACAACGTCAGCGCCGCCGGTTGCGGCACTTTGCCATCGCCCCAGACCAGCGACGTGGTGACGGTGGGCGCGGCGCCGCCGACCGTGTAGCTCAGCCCGGTGACAAGGCTGAACCCGGCATCCGGGATGAACAGATCCAGCGCAAGGGTCATGACCCCGGACTCCAGATCGATGCTGTAGCTCAGCGACGGATCGGCAAAATCGCCCAAGCTCAGGCTGCCGCGCGGCAGGGTGATCGCGATACTGCGCCCGTTCGCGGTAGATATCTCAAGCGGGCCAAGCGTGAATGTGCCGGACCCGTTGCCCATCGTGGCAATCACCGCCGAGCGTGCCGCTGGGGTCGTGACCAGCGCGCTGACGCGGGCGGCAAGCTGCCCCGCCGGATCGCGCAATACCGCGATGATCGCCATCGGATTGGGGGCAAAGCCGTGGGCCTGATCCTGCAAGATCCCCAGCCCGGACAGCAGCGCCAGCAAGGGCTGCGGCACCGCCGCCGAGACTTCGAAATCCAGTGTGGTGCAGATCGCGGCGAACAGATCGGACTGCGTGGCGGGATTGGCCAGCGCCGTCATCAGCGCCCCCGACATGAACCCCACCGGATCGGACGTCAGCGCGCGCCACCCGGCGGCGTCGATACCGTAGCTGGGGTTCGTCTTGGCCGCAGGCACAGCCAGGCCCAGCCCCGCCAGAACCCGGTAGATCTGATCAAAGCTGTCATTGCCGGCGCAGGCTTTGCCGGCGGCGTCGATTCCGGCATTCACCCACGCCTGCAAATCATTCTGCGCCGCCACATCCGACGCAGCCAGCAGTGACAGCGTGTCCCCGCCGGACCGTGTCGCTTCGATCACCGGGGTGACGGTGAACGCGGGCGTGCCCTTGGACAGATCAAGGCCCAGCTCCAGACCCAGCGTCACGTCCTGCACATCGACGCCGCCGACCGTGACCAACGGGCCGGACACGCCGCGCAGCAGGGTCCTGATACCCAGCGCCGGCAGCCCGGCTGAATTCAGCGGCAGACCATTGGCCCATGCCAGCGCCACAGGGTCCAGCCGCACCGAGGTGTCAGCCCTTACCTTGCCGATAGTTGCGGTTTGACGGGTTGTCAGGCCCGGCGCGACAAAGGTTTTGCCCGCGTCCTGCCACAGGCTGCCCTCAACCCCGCCGGGCAGGCCGAGGGGCAGGATATAGGGCGCGTTCTGCGACCCCGCGCCGGTGATTGGCGCGGCCTTGGCGGATTGCCCGTCGATGGCCCAGCCCAGCAGGCCAAGGGCGGCCTTGGCCTGATCGTCGGTCGACAGGACCGCCTTGATCTGGTCGCGCAGCTGGCCAATCGGGTTGTCGAAACTGGTGGGTGTCAGAGTGGGCATGGCGGCGGGCCAGACCACGCCGTCGGGCATGAACGACGCCAGCTTGGGCAGCAGGCCCAGCCATCCGGTCAGGGCCAGCCCGCCCCTGTCCTGCGTGCGATAGAGCGCAACCCCAAGCACCGCCATCAGGATCGACGCAAAGGTCTGCGCCTGCTGGGTCACCAGACTCTCTAGGCTGTCACTGTCGGAATAGTTCATCGCGCTGCCGATGGGCTGCGATACGCCATCGACCACCAGCACGGGCGCCGCCACGTCCATCGACCAGCTCCAAGTGGAATAGGGGCTCCACCCGACGCTGAACGATCCGCTGTCGACCTTCAGCACCGCGCCCGCCACGGCGGGGGTCGACACCCCATCGGGCAGCCGCCCGACAAAACTGACACCGGGCAGGATCTGCGCGCCGGTCAGGCCATCGCCCGCGGCGGCACCCGCATCCAGCCCCAGAACATCCAGCGCGAATCCCAGATCCAACGTATTCCCGGCGATGGGCATCGAGGTCTGCGCGCCGATCCCCAGCACCAGCCGCTGTGCCGTACTGTTGCCAGCCGGTGCAATAGGTGCAATATAGGCCTGCAAGGCGGCGCTGCCTGCTGTCTTGGTCAGGGGCACCGACCACGGCGCGGCCTTGGTCCCCGATCCGGTCACGGCACCGACGCCGGCCTCTTGCAGCACATGGCCAAGGGCCTGAACCATATAATAAAAGGGCGGCTGCCCGGTCACTGGCGTGGTGGTGCGGATCAGATCGCCCCAATAGGCGCCCAACGCGTCGACCGGGTGCTGGATCGAATCCACGATCCCCTTCACCCCGAAGGGCGGGGTCAGCGGCCAGTCGTCGCTGCGCCCGTCGGGGGCGGACACGCCGATCAGGGCCGCCAGAGAAACGCCGATCTTGCTGTCGCTGCCCAGACCGAACAGCTCGTTAAAGACCGTGTTCAGGGCGGCGGTCAGTTCTGCCTCGGCGGCATCGACCAGCTGGTCGGGCTGCGTCAGGTCGATTGAGGGGTATTTGCCCGTTGGCGTGCTGACGCTCATCAGCGCGCAGGCGGGCAGAACGGAAACGCCGGTGCTGGTGATGGCGACAACCAGCCCCAGATTCAGCGCGCCGAATGTATAGGCGCTGCCCCCGATGGACCCCGAGAACAGCGGCTGGCCTTCGGTCTTGTTGCCCAGTGTCAGACCGGCGTGGAACTGCCCCGGCTGGATCGGCGCGGCGCCGCTGGACAGGGCAAAATCAAGGAATTCCATCGCCGCGCTGCCCACCAGCGCGACATCAGTGCTGCCCAGCACGGCAGGGTCGCTGTCAAAGGCAAGGCCCGGATAGAAATGCCGCACGCCCTTGGCATCGGTGGTGGTTGCGGCGCTCAGCTCCAGTTTGCCCACGCCCTTCACCTCGAACACCGGCACCTTGTAGGGGTCTTCGCGGCTGCCGGTTCCTGTCACATCCGGGGCGGTGCCCGAAATACCGCCAATCGCGCCGCCAACGGCCTGTAGCCACGCCGACAGGTTTTTCAGATCGCTGGACAGGGCGGTGAACCAGTTCAGGAACGGCTGCGCCACATCGCCGCCGCTGATCGCGTTTTCGACGAATTGATCCCAGCGCAGGATCGGCAGGGACACATTCGCCACCCCCGGCACTTTCGGACCCAGACCAAGCGCGGGCAGTAGATAGGGCAGCGACGGCTGATCGCCCACCAGCTTGCCCAACGCGGCCAGCGCCAGCGCCGCGGCGGTGGCCAGAATTTCGGCCCCGCTGATCGCCTCGAGATCGGCAAGCGTGCGGTCGCTGGGCGCCGCGTCGGTGGGCAGTTTCAGCCCCAGAACCACCAGTGAGACGGACACCGGCGGGTCCGCCAGAGGCGATATGTTGACCGAGAACCGCACCCCGTCAAACTGGAACCCCGCGACCGAAATCAGCGGGCTGCTGTCGCTGCCCACGACTTCGAAGCCGATGGTGAACGGATGCTTCTCGCTGCCCGCCACGACCGAAACCGACCCATCGCCCAGCAGTACAATCGGGATCAGCCCCCAGACCTTTATGTCGATGCCATCCGGCCCGCCCGACGTCAGATCCAGATCGACCTTTTCGGCGTCGGACAGCGCGACCTTTTGGGTGTACATCACCCCGATGCCGAAAACGGTCGGCGGCTCGCCTTCGCCGGTTGGTTCTGCCTTGGTGGGTTGGGTGGCCAGATACAGCCCGCTTGGCTCGTCCGTGCCGGGTTTGTTGATGGGATACCACGTGCCCAGATCGCCCGGCTCCTTGACCGGGATGCCCAGCGAACTGCCCGACATGTCGCCGATCAGCCCGGCGATCAAAACCGCAAGCGTTTCTGGATTGTTGCCCAGCCCGGCGCCGGTCTTGCCGACCGGATCGGAAAACCAGTCGGGATCGATCTCGTAGACGCCCTGTTCGCCCGCGACCGGGCGCAGCAGCCCGCAGGCAAGGCCAAGCTGAATGACCTGGCCGTCAGTTTCGTTTGCGGAAATCGTGATGGGGCTTGTCATGGCGATGTCACCTTCAACGCTGCGTCAAGGGCGTAAGACGGGGAGTCATGTGATCTCTCCCCATTTGTTGACCCAGTGAATCGTGGGAGGGGGGGAGGTCGCGCCGGGATCGCCCGGGCGCCCGTTCTGCCCGGGCTGTCCGTCCGGTGTGCCGATGCCGCCAGCGCCGCCCGGTCCTGCGGCGCCGCCGGGGCCACCGAGGCCGGGCTGTATGTCAAACACCACGTCGCTGCCGGGTTGGCGGTTGCGGAAATCCAGCCTCAGCTGGCCAGTCGTGGCGCCGCCGCCACCCGGTCCACCGTCGCCGCCATGCCCGCCATCGCCGCCGACGCCCATCTGGAAAAAGGCGATCGTGCCACCGTGCCCGCCGCAACCACCCGGTTGCCCGCCCCCGCCGGCCCCGCCGCGCCCGGGCTGCACCCTCAGGCAGCCATGCCCGGTCATCGTATGCACGGCCACCGCGCAATCATGCAGCGGCGCCGCCGACAGCCCCTGCCCGCCATGGGCGCCGTAGCTCGCATTCCCGCCCGTCGGATGGTCGCGGCTGCCGTGCTGGCCATCCTCGCCCGCGTTGCCGATGCTGCCGTCGCGCCCGTCCTGACTGGTCAGCAGGATGGTCGGCAGATCCCCCCCCGCGTCGCGGGTGCCGACCCATTGCCCGATTGTCAGGCTGCACGCGCCGCCCGTGATGGTGATCTGCGACCCTTCCATCATCGTCAGCTTGTGCAGGTACACCTCCAGCGGGTCGCCAAAAGGCGTTTCCAGCTCCAGCCGGGCGCCTTCGCGCAGAATGATGTGATCGTAGACATGGCGCACGCGCAGGTGTTTCCACGTCTGCACCGGGTCGTGATACGACCGCGCGGCGATCCATGACAGGCGCAGATCCTGGCCGTGCCGCTTGGAATCCAGCCACCGCCAGCGCACCCTATCGGGCGCAATGTCGAGGAAGGTCAGCACGCGGTCCATGTGCGCGCGCGCATCGGTGGGCATTTCCTGATGGCCGCTGCATTGCGGCCCCGAATAGCGCGGCAAAGGCAGATCGAAGGGATCGCAGCCCTGATCCCGGTCCGGGCGGGGCCAGGCCGAGGGTCGCTTGCGCTGTGTCCCGGTGCTGGCCATTTCTATAGGTCCGGATCTTGTTGCATGGTCACGGTGGCCGGTGATCCGTGGGCGCCAAAGCTGCCGGGGGCGCCGCCTGCGCCGGTCGCGCCGCCGGGGCCACCGACGCCGCCCTGGCCCGGATCGCCGCCGCGCCCGCCCAGCAGCTTCAGGGTGAAGGTCGCGTCGGGGGCCTTGGTCTTATAGAAGATCATAACCTGCGGTCCCGGCATCGCCCCGTTTCCGCCATTTCCACCATTGCCACCGCGCCCGCCATCGCCGTCCGGCGCGCCGGTGCCTCCGGCGCCGCCATTGCCGCCATTGCCGCCCGTTCCACCGTTTCCGTTGATATATTCGACAATAAAGTCAGACGTGATTTCCCCGATCTTGAACGTCAGATGGCTGGGGCAACTGCCTTTTGTACCCGCCCCCCCATCGCTGCCATACCCGCCGGACGCACCGGGCGATCCTGCATGTCCCCCCGACGGCGGCATTCCCGGGCTTCCGGCAGGACCGTTGAGGCCCGGCGTGCCATTCACGCCGTCGGTGCCCACCACCGAGATTGTCGGAACCGCGCCCGCGTCGGATGACAGCGTGTCGGCGATAATCTCGGCATTGGTCGAGACGGTCAGCTTGCCGCCCTTTTCGATATGTATGGACGACGCCAGAACCCGCACCGGGCGATCGTCCGGGCTGGTGATCACCATGTTCTGACCTGACCGGATACGGATCGACCCCGCTGCATAGGTGGCTGGCCCTTTTACGCAGACCTGCGCGGGGGCGTGATGAGACGCGGTCGGACTGCCCGTCAATGTGAGCCAGCCGTTGTGATCGGCCGTGTCCAGCGCGGCGCCGCCCAGATGGGCCGGGGCAATCCCGTAAAAGGCCGTCATCCTTGCCATCATCGCGCTCAGCGGGGCGGCGCCCGCGACGTCCTGTGGCGGGTCCGCCCGGGCGGGTAACAGCGCCAATTCCAGCGCGTTGGGGGCATCGCCAGCGCCAGCGGCTGGCCCTGGGGCCATCATCGCACGCGGGTTCAGCAGCGCGTTATACAGCGCCAGCGTATGCCCCGTCGTGCTGCCCGCCGCCGCCGCGCTGCCGCCCGACAGCGACACCTGAACCGGCGGCGCCGCCAGCAGGTTCAGCCCCGCATTCCGGGCGATCACATCCGTCGGGCGGATGATCTGAAAACTTTTGCCCGACAGCTCGGTCGCGAGGGTCGAGGCGAACACCTGATCGCAAAAGCGGTTCGTTCCAAAGCCGTAGATCGCACTGGTCACGGGCACGCCGCCGGTTGGCGTTTTCGTTTGCGCATAGCCGATCATCGTCGCAAGCGAACCGCCGAAATCATGGCCGGTGAAATACAGCTCGCTCTGGGCGATGTTCGCAATACCCGCCAAGGTCGTGGCCAGCGCGGCGTGCAGATCCTGATAGAACCCCGCCAATCCGGTCAGCACCCGCCCCATGCCATCGCCGGGAAACGGCATCAGCGCGCCCTGTTGATTGAACGCCAGCGATTCAACCCATGTGCAGGGGCCGCGCAGGGCGACGACCACCTTGCCCAGCGTCCCAAAGACCGTGCCCCAAAGGACGTTGTTCACTTTGACATCCGCGATCAGGGCATAGCCCCCCGGCAGCGGTGGACTGACCCCGAGGTTGGGATGCTGAAAGCGGGCATAGGCGATCAGGCCCAGCGTCGACAGCGTATAGGCCAGATCGGATTCAAACCCAGCGGGCAGGGGCGGCGCCAGCGACCCGCCATCGGGCAACGCAGGGGCGGCGCGGCCATAGGCCGTCTGGTAAAACGCCGGGGTACGTTCCAGCCACGGCGCATCCGTCGCGGGAACCTTGGCCGAAATCGCCTGCGCCACGCCGCTGGCCACCCAATCTGCGGGCGCCCCCAGGGCAGAGGGGTAGAAATCCAGATCATTCAGATTGGCCACAAAGGTCGCGGGCACCGCCTTGGCCAGACCGGCGGCGTAATTGTCGTTGCCATAATGCGCGCTGGAAAACGCATAGCTGCTGACGGCGGTGGCCTTGCTTTTGGCGCCTTGGGGGCCGTTCGGGTTTTCCTGGCCGGGCCGCAACTCGGCGGCGATCATCTGGGCCACCGGCGCCGATGGCCCCATCCCGACGACGATCAGCGGATAGGATTGGTCAAACCCCGGCACCCGGTCCAGATCATCCAGCGCCGTCCAGACCTTGCGGCGCAGATTGGAGAACATCAGCGCATATCCCAGCGCGACCTGCGCCAGTTTCTTGCCGCTGATCAATTGCGTTTGCAACTGCAACGAGGCGGGCGGGGAATCTCCGGTTGTCAGGTAGTTTTGCAAAAAGAACGTGTTGAACCCCGCCCAATTCACCGAAATGGCCAGAACCGCGACCGGGTCGTCAATACCGGCCAGCGTTCCCGCGGCCAGAACCCCCTGACCGCCGCCCGTCTGCAACCCCGGCGAGTCAAACACCGTAACCGCGTTCAGATTGGTCGGGGCGATATTGGGCAGCCGGACGTTGGTCAGATCCCCGCCGGCCACATCGATCAGGTCCAGCAGCGCCGAGGCCGTTTGCGGGGAATAGGTGATCACGCTGCCCATGTCGGATATCTTCCCCTATGAATACGCTCAAAGAATACGCCGAACCCGGCCATGCCCTTCGCCGTGATGTCACGGCGAAGCGGCGGCAGGTTTGGACCTGTGCGGACAATAGTCCCGTGTGTTTCGGCGCGCGGTCTAAGCTGTGACGTGCTTGTAGATCATGCTGCCGTTTGGCCCTGTGTTGCCATTCTGGCCAATGCTGCCGCTGCCGCCGTTCGTGCCGGCAGGGGCGTATGTCGGATCGTCGCCTTCGGCGGCGCTCTCATTGGCGCCGCCCGGACCGCCGATGCCGCCTTCGCCCGAGCCGCCGCCGTGTCCGGCAGCGCCGCCGGGTGTCTGGCCGCTCACATTGCCGGGGGCGTCGGCGTAATAATAGACGGTCACGGTGCCGCCGCTGCCGCCCGAGCCGGCATTGCCGCCCGGACCACCATCGCCGCCATCGCCGCCGTTGCCGCCGCGCGTCAGGTCACATTGTGGCACCTGGTCTACGTTGTCGGTACAGGCCGCCTCGTTGGTGCCGCCGTTGCCGCCGCCGCCGCCCGCGCCCCCTGTGCCGCCCACGCCGCCGTCACCGCCGGCCCCGCCTTGGGACCAGATCAGCAATGATCCCGTCAGGTTGTGATAGAACAGGTTAAAGACGGGGGCCGCGGACCCATTCGCCCCGTTCCCGCCATTTCCGCCCCGACTGGCCGGAGTGCCATCGATTCCATCCGTTCCGCAGTCGCAGACCAGCTTTTTGCGCCAGCCACTTGTGTAGTGGCAGCTACCGTCGTCGCCATCATGCCCAAGCGCCCCGTTGGCGCCAGTCTTGCCGGGCTTGCCGATGTTGCCGTCCGGGGCAGAGATCAGAATCTGTGCATCACTTTGTTTCACGTTACATCCTTCCGAAATCGTCGTGGCGCCATGACCGGGCCGTCAGCTGGCATCTTGTTGCATCACCAGGGTCGGACCCTGATTTGGCGGTGTGGATGGGCCGGTATTGCCATTTTTACCGGGATTGCCGCCGGTGCCGCCCGACGCCCCGCCAGCGCCGGCAGCGCCGCCCGCCCCGAAGCTGGAGGCATCAAGTTTGTAGGTCGTGCCCGCGGCGATGGTCTTGTAAAGAATGGTGATCGCGGTGCCAAAGGGCGCCCCGGCACCGCCATTTTTGGCGTCTCCGCCATTGCCGCCGTCGCCGGTTGCGCCTGCGGACATCTTTGATCCGTATTTGCTGGTACAACACCCGACGACATCACAGCCCTTACCGCCGTCGCCGCCCGCGCCACCCGCGCCGCCATTGCCGCCCTTGCCGCCATTGCCGTTGACGACCTCGACCAGAAATTCACCGGATATGTCCCCGACCTTGAACACCAGGGACGCCGGGCAGGTGCCATCGCCGCCCGCTGATCCGTCGCCCCCGTTCGGACCGGTTCCGCCCTTGACAGCGGGCGTCGGCGCCGTGGAGCAGGTGGCGTTATTCTTGCCGCTGCAAACGCCGGCGGTCGCATTGTTGCCGTCTTTGCCGCCGCCTGCATCGGTGCCAGGAGTGCCAGCGGTGCCGTTGGTGGCCACGACGGATACGTTGGGTACGGTTGCCATCTCAAACCCTCACTTCATGATCATTTGAGCGGCTTCGAACGTCACCGGGATCAAAATCTGGATCTGGCCACCTTCTTCGACGGTCACGGTGCCGAATACCGCCTTGCCGCCGTCGACATGGGGGCTGTCCTGACCGATGATCAGCGGATTGTCCTTGGTCACCGTGATGTCCTCGCCCACGGTCACAAGGATCTGGGTCGGAAACTTGAGCGCATTGATCACATCCTCAAAGCCTTTGACCTTGGAACTGTCGCCATGCACATAGGCCATCATGGCCTGATTGATCGTCGCCTCGTCGTCGGGGTGGATCAGGCTTTCCAGGGCGCAACTATCGGCGCGCGCCCGGCCTATCGCCTCGGGGACATCCGTTTTCAGCTGGGCCTCGGGGTAATTGATGTGTTTGTCGCCGGCCGTCTTGAAATGGCTGTCCGCAATGCCGCCGATCGCCTTGAGTTCGGCAATGGAATTCACCTCTACCAGCTTGGAGTCCAGATTGTCCTGCCCCGGATCGGCAGAAACCACCATCGCCCCTTTGTGGGATTTGGGTCCATAAGACCGTCCCTCAAGATCGCTGATAGCCATGCCGACGGATTTGACAGCTCTGGCAAGAATATTCTTATGCTCATCTGAATATGACTCAAGAGTCACGGCGATCTCCCTTTTAATTTGGGCGCACTTAACCGCGCGCCGAAAGGCACAGTTTAGATATGAATTATTCTATTTTTACTCGGTAAGGTTACAACAGCGGTAACTGTTGTTGCGCAGAATATTCGTTACTACGGGGCTTTGGTAATATTGAAACAAGAATCTTATAAAAACCTCACCCTGTAATCCCCTGTAGGGTGAGTCTGAGAATCAGCGTAGCGACAAGCACCCCATCTGTGAACCCTTTTAGCAATCACAGGTAGATATTTTTGACATCCGCTATCTTTTTGTAAGTAAAACCAGCACGATGGATACGTGGCTTTCGGTTTTGCCGGGCGATACCGGGACATACGGCGCCAAAAACGCAATAATTATATGAAAGAAAATAGTATGTTGGCCAATAAAAAACGCAATCTCGGGGGGGTCGCCCCGACGCTGCGAAAGTGGAGGAGGTCGCTATCGCTCTACAACCTATCGGGGTGGCTCAACCCGATATTTGATCTGCATGCCGGTGGTGACAGGCGGTTGATTTTTCACGATATCGACGAAACCCGCCCCGAGCTGCGCACCCTTGAGCAGAACTTCGAGGTAATCAAAACGGAGGCGCGCAATGTCCTGGCGGCCTATGGGCGGCTGCCGTCATATCACGCCATCGACACCGATGTGATCCACTCGTCAGGGCGGCTGCAACGGGACAAACGCTGGAGTATTTTCATGCTGACCAGCTTTGGCCTAGCCCCCAGGGCGGCCCCGGCGCTGGCACCGGAAACCCTGAAACTGGTGCGCGAAATCCCCGGATTGTATCAGGCGATGTTCTCGATCCTGGAGCCGGGCAAGAATGTCACCGCCCATGTCGGCCCGTCGCGGTCCTATCTGCGCTACCATCTGGCCCTGATGGTTCCGACCGAAATGCCACCCTACATCCGCCTGAAAGACCAGCATTATACGTGGGTTGAGGGAGAGAGCGTCCTGTTTGATGATTCCTGGGATCACGAGGTCATCAATGACAGCCCGCAAATACGCGTGATCCTGATGGTCGACATCCGGCGCCCGATGCCCTTTGCCTTGACCGCCATCGCCCGATTGATGGAAATGATGGCCAAAAGGCATTACGCGGCGCGCGTCGTCAAAACCATGGACGCCTTGCTGCCACCGCCGGACCAGATGCCAAAACCCCAAAGCGTTCCGCGAAAAACCTGACGCGCAACTTTTCGCAAAACGCTTTGGCCCGTCGGCGGACCATGTCGGCGTTTATTCGGGGTCGGGCGTGATACCGTAATCCGCGGGCGTCTGGCCCTTCTTGAGGATGATCGGCGCCTGATGTTTATCATTCAACCAATAGATGTGGTGGGATTCTTCTCCCACGACACACTCCCCATAGACCGGCATCCCGTCCTTATATCCAAATTCCATCGCCCAAGGTTCAAAAAGACCATTGTGCCATTTCTTCTTGCCGGGAACGGCGCCTTCAAAATCGTCTATGTTCACGGCAGCGTCGACCTGCTTTTGGGTCACGTCCGTCTCTAATTCTGGGGGAGGCATGTTGAACTCCTTTTTAATAACATAAAGGTCAAATCAGTCCAGCTATGATACACGCATTACGTGTTGCGCAAAAGGATCGAGTTTTCAACCTGTGGAGTGCTTTACTTGGAATTCTGAAAGTTTTCTAACTGGATTACAAATCACCCCTGAGCAGAATCAGGCAAGGGCAGGATTTCCCCAATACCCTTCGAATAGTTAAATCACCCACGTCCCGGCAGGGTGGGAAAACCATAAGAAAAACTGGTTCTGATGTTGTTCAAGCGCGCGGAGTTCTGATGACCCCCCGTTGAAACCGGATTTGAAGCCAGCGCATCACGGGTTTCCCAACAAGGATCAACACCAGCCCCAGTGTGACCAGCACAGCCGAGCCGATCTGGCCGGGTTCGGCGATCTCCCCGAGCACACCAAACCCAAGGCCAAGCGTGACCACCGGAATGAGCGCAGGCATTGTCGCCCCTGCGACCGGCCCCAGCAGTTCCGCCGATCGGTTGAAGGCATAGATCGCAAGGACACTGACAAGGACGCCCTGAAACCCGGCTTGCATCAACACATCCCACAGCGGTGCCGCAAGAACCTGCTTGGGCAGGACCACCAGATAAACCGGAAGGTAGAAAACCGCCGATCCCACGGCAACGATCGCAGTCGCATTCAAGGCCGGAACTGCGGCATGCCTGACGATCAGACCATATACCGCCCACATGATGCCCGTCCCGATCAAGATCAGATGACCGGCCACGACGGGGCCACCTGCCCGCGTAAAAAGGACGATCCCGGCCACGGTCAGCAGCAGCCCGAAACCGCGCGCGGCCCCGATCCTGTCACCCAGTACCGCCCGCCCCAGCAGCACCGAAAATACGGCCATGGTCCCCGGATTGAGCGCCCCGGCCACCGACGCGGGCGCGGTTGTCATCGCGAGCGAAACAAGCAGTATGTAGGGGGCGCCGAACGCGACAACCATCGCGATAAGACCACCAGGTTTCAGGCGATTTGTCCCGCTGCCCCGGCGCAGGGCAACCGGTGCAAGGATCACAGCGGCCACGCCGAACCGCAATGCCGTCAGGTCATAGGCATTCAGGCCTGTCGTCACACCCAGCCGCAGCATCACCAGCGACCCCGACCAGACAGCAATCGCGATGACAGCCCAGCAGATCCCCAATAGCGTGTTGCGCGGTATGATCGACATGCGCCGTCCTTTCCATTCTGGATCAGAATAGGCTTTGCGAATGGTTTAGAAAAACGATATGAACTGACGGTATGGTTCAGGATATCTCATCGTTGAATGCCATGGATGACGCCGAAACGGCAAACCGGACATTGAATCTGGATGGATTGCGAAGTTTCGTTGCCATCTGCGAAACCGGTTCGTTTCGCCGCGCAGCCGCGCGGGTTCACAAATCCCCTTCGGCGGTCAGTCTTCAGATTGCCAGGCTGGAGGACCTGCTGGGGGCGCGGTTGCTGCACCGGGATGCGCGGCATGTGGATCTGACAGAATGCGGCGAAACCCTGCTGGGGCAGGCCCGCAAGCTTTTGGGGATCAACGACGAAACGCTGGCCCTGTTTCAGCGCTCCGCGCTGGCGGGGCGGCTGCGTTTGTTCGCGCCGCACGATCTTGGGGTGTCTCTTGTGCCGGACGTGTTGCGGCGTCTGGCCCGGATTCATCCGGGCGTTCGTGTAGATGTCCGGCTGGGCACAAGCGAGGCCGTTTTGAAAAGCATCACGGATGGATCTGCCAGTCTGATCCTGTTCAACGATGTGGGGCCATCAGCAATCCAAGCCCGCGATCTTTTTTCGGAGCCGCTCAAATGGATGATGCTGGACGGCGGGCGCGCGGTTCGGACAGAACCGCTTCCTCTTGCCGTGGCCGAGGTCGGATGCGCGTGGCGTGATGCGGCGCTGGGTGCGTTGCAGACGGCGGCCCGACAGTACCGGATCGCCTATTCAAGCGATACGTCGATGGGACAGGTGGCTGCCCTGCGGGCCGATCTGGCCGTAGCGGCGCTTCCGCGGTCGCTGCTGAGCCGTGATCTGGTCGAAGTCCCGGCTCACCATGATCTGCCACGATTGCCCGTGACCCATATCCGCGTGGCTGACGACGGGAGCGATCTGGCGCGAAGTTTCGTCGCGCTGATTGCGGCAGAAGTGCAAACCCGCGCGCATTTCGCCGCCGAATGATCAGCCCGCACCGCGCATACCTTCGCCACACCCCCCCGCCGTCACGGCGGGCCGCATTCATCACGGGGTTTGCCGAAACCTGCCGCCAGTGACCCGGTGGCGGGCGGCAGGCCATGGGTGCATTCGGGTATCACGACGCCTCGCGGTCCAGTATCTTTTGCACATCTTTGTCGGCCGCGAGCCTGTCGTGCAATGCCTGCACGTTGGCGTGGCCCGCCAGTCCGTTCGGCACCATCCTGATGGCCCAGCGGATCATCGGAAAGGCATAGGCGTCGATCACCGAACGCTGCCCCAGAATCCACTTCTGCCCGTTCAGATGGGCGTCAAGCAGGCCGAGCTGCTTTCTTACCAGCGCATGTCCGGCCTCGATCACCGCTTGCTTTGCCTCATCGCCGGCATCGGTCGTGTACCGCTGCGGCAGGAATATCGGCCAGAATGCGGCATGCATGTCACTGGTGAAAAACGCGGACCAGCGATGCGCTTCGGCCTTCTCGCGCAGACTGTCGCCGCCCGACAGCCCGGCCTCGGGGTGTTTGCCCGCCAGATAGTCGAGGATGGCCCCGCATTGGTTCAGCAGCCAGCCGTCCTCCTCGCGCAGCGTCGGAACCGATCCAGCCGGATTGACGGCCAGCAGTTCTTTGGAACCAAAGCCGACCTTCACCGACTCGTAAGGCGCACCGATCCATTCCAGAACGATATGCGGGGCCAGTGAACAGGCCCCCGGCGCGTAGAAAAGAGTGGTCATGACGTCTCCCTTTACGTGAGATTTGCGAACAATAGATTGCGCGACGGGTATGGCGGCCTTGCCCCGCCTTTGCGGGGCAGGGCCTGTCGCTCAGCCTTGTTTGGTGGCGGAATAGCTGGTGATCAGATTGCGGTAATCGGGAATGTGGTTCGAGAACAACGCGCCCAGACCGTCGACATCGTTGCGCCAATCACGGTGAAGCTCGCACGCCGCGCCGAACCACGAGGTCAGCTGCGCCCCCGCTGACGACATCCGGTCCCAGGCCGCATCGCGGGTGATCGGATTGAAGGTGCCCGAGGCATCGCTGATCACGAACACGTCGAACCCTTCTTCGATGGCCGACAGCACCGGAAAGGACACGCAGACCTCGGTGACGACGCCTGCGACGATCAACTGCTTCTTGCCTGTCGCCTTGACCGCCTGGACGAAATCCTCGTTGTCCCACGCGTTGATCTGGCCGGGCCGCGCGATATAGGGCGCATCCGGGAAGATTTCCTTCAGTTCCGGGACCAGGGGGCCGTTCGGGCCGTCCTCGAAACTGGTGGTCAGGATCGTCGGCAGCTCGAAATACTTCGCCATGTTGGCCAGCGCCAGCACATTGTTCTTGAACTTGTCCGGGTCGATGTCGCGCACCAGAGACAGCAGGCCTGCCTGATGGTCCACCATCAGAACTGCGGCATTGTCTTTGTCGAGGCGGGTATATTTCTGTGTCATCGTCTGTTTCCTTGCTTTTATGGTGAACCGAACGTCGTGACAGTGACCGGGCCGCCGCACCCGCAGGTAGGGGCGCAGTCCGGGGCGGGGCCGGATCAGCCCGGTCTGGTTGGGACCGGTGCGCCCCACCGATGATGTGACATTAGCACCGCCCGCCACAGATTACGCGGCGGGGCTCGTGAACCCCGCGTTCGGTAATTTCGAACGCGCCAGACTTTGGTGAAACGGCCCGGCGTCGCTATATTGGCGGCAACCAAAGGAGAAACGACATGAGCTGGAACCCCGCACTCGCCCCTGGCTGCCCCGATGAAATCGGCGTGGATGCCATCGAAACCCTGATCATTCCTCGGGCCCGCGACCTTGGCGGATTCGAGGTAAAGCGCGCGCTGCCCGCCCCCAAACGCCAGATGGTGGGGCCGTTCATCTTTTTCGATCAGGCCGGCCCGGCAGAATTTCTGACCGGACAGGGCATTGACGTGCGGCCCCACCCCCACATCGGTCTGGGCACGGTCACCTATCTCTATCAGGGTGATTTTCATCACCGCGACAGCATCGGCACGGACCAGATCATCCGCCCCGGCGCGCTGAACTGGATGGTGGCTGGCAAGGGCGTCACCCATTCCGAGCGCACCTCGGCCGAGGGGCGCAGCGGGCCGCATTCGCTGTATGGCATTCAGACATGGATGGCCCTGCCCGAAGACAAGGAGGACATGGACCCCATCTTTGAACACCACGGCAAGGACGCGATTCCCGAGATCGAGGACGAGGGTATCAACGCCAAGCTGATCCTTGGCACGGCCTATGGTCAAAGCGCACCTGCGACGATGTTTTCCGAAACCTTCTATCTGGATGTCACGCTACAGGCGGGCGCCCGATTCCCGCTGCCGGATGATCACGAGGATCGCGGACTGTACATCACACAGGGATCGGTCAGCATCGCCGGGCAGGACTTCGCGGCGGGGCAGATGATGGTGTTCCGGCCCGGCGACAAGATCACCGTTTCCGCCGGCGCGCAGGGCGCCCGGCTGATGGCGCTTGGCGGGGCCACCCTGAACGGGCCGCGCCATGTGTGGTGGAATTTCGTCGCCTCCAGCAAGGAGAAGATAGAGGCCGCAAAGGAAGAATGGCGCGCCAGCCGCTGGGGTGAAGGTCTGTTTGACCTGCCGCCGGATGACCGCGACGAATTCATTCCGCTGCCGGACTAATCACGACCCCTCGGCGGCAGTAGCCATCCCGACATGCTGCGCGCATCCATGGCCCCACGGCAGTGGCGCCCTGATGCCGCGCGGCTGGCCGGGGGCCGTGCTGGCGCGGCTACAAACCTGCAATGAAAATTGCGAGAAAGGAGCGACCAATGAAGGATTCCATTCACCCGATTCACCCCACCAAGCCGGGGTACATGACCGAGAAAACGCAGCGCGCTTATATTGCCTCGGCAATCGCCAAAAACCTGCTTCCGGCGAATGCATATCGCGTGCCGGATATTGTGTCGCTGCGCGCGCCGGACAGCCCCTCCAGGCCAATTCAGTTCTGGCAGCTCTATTCGGTTCTCGGGCAGGGGCCGATCGTGCGGATCGTCGAGAATTTCTACGAGCGCGTTTTCAAGGATGAAGACTGGTTCACCTCCGTCTTTGCGCGGGTTGGCGGCATTGGCCATCACGTGAACACGCAGGCCGCGATGTGGATCGATGTGATGGGCGGCGGCCCTTATTATCATGGCGCGGAGTACCGGCTGAACTTTCACCATACGCATAATGCAATGCAGTTGATGAATGACAAGGGGGCTGATCGATGGGCGCAACTGATGCTGGACACACTGGAGGATTCAGCCGATGAAACAGGCCATGATCCGCGGATCAGGACCAGCATCAATACGTTTCTGGCGCACTTCATGACAAAGTACGCGGAGGATTTCGGGTTCGAAAACCGCAGTTTCTTTGGGGACACAAACCCGCCCTTCAGGCAAAAGCTGAATTTCCTGAAGATGTCGGACGCCGCCATAGAAGCCCTTACCGAGGGCGAACTCAGCGACGCGCTGAGCGCGCGGGGCGTCGATGTCGCAAACTATGCCGACAAGGACCAGCTCGTGAAAAAGGCGCTGATGATGTGAGGATGCCGATGCGCGGGGCGGGGTTCCGCCCCGCGCAGGGCCGGGCAGGGATTACCCGGCGTTTTCCAGCGCGCGCTCGTACTCCTGACCGGGAATCGCGTCCAGCAGGGATTGGGTGTATTCGGTGTCGGGGCTGTGCAGCACCTTGCCCGCCGGTCCGGCCTCGACGATTCGGCCCTTTTGCATGACGATGATGCGGTCGCAGATCCGCGCGGCGACGCGCAGGTCGTGGGTGATGAACAGCATCGACAGGTCCAGCCGGGTTTTCAGATCGGCCAGAAGGTCCAGCACCTGCGCCTGGATGGATACGTCCAGCGCCGATACCGCCTCGTCCGCGATGATGATTTTCGGGTCCAGCGCCAGCGCGCGGGCGATGCCGATGCGCTGGCGCTGGCCGCCGGAAAACTCATGCGGGAACCGGTTCATCGCCGATGCATCCAGCCCCACCATGACCAGCAGATCGCGCGCCTTCTCCTGCGCCTCGCGGCGGGAGGTGCCGTAGGCAATCAGCCCCTCGGTCAGGATGCGCGACACCCGCGCGCGCGGGTTGAGGGAGGAGTAGGGATCCTGAAAAATCATTTGCAGCTTGCGGCGCTTGGCGCGCAGTTCGGACCCGGACATATGGGCGATGTCGGCGCCATCGACCATCACGCGCCCGCCATCGGGATCAAGCAGGCGCACGATGCAGCGCCCGACGGTGGATTTGCCCGACCCGGATTCGCCCACGATGCCGATGGTTTCGCCCGCATAAAGCTGGAAATTAACGTCCTGCACCGCCTTGACCACACGGCGTTTGCCGAAAAAGCTGCCCGATCCGGTGGAAAACGTCTTGGTCAGCCCCTCGACGGTCAGGATCGGCTCGCGCGTCTGTTCCTCGGCCTCCTTGCGCTGGGTCAGGCGCGGGATCGCGGCGATCAGGGCGCGGGTGTAGGGGTGCCGGGGCTTCAGCAGCACCTCATCCGCGGTGCCGGATTCCACGATCTCGCCGGTCTGCATGACGATCACGCGGTCGGCGATATCGGCGACGACGCCGAAATCATGGGTGATGAAGATCACGGCCATGCCGCGCGATTGGCGCAGGTCTTCGATCAGTTTCAGGATCTGCGCCTGCGTGGTCACGTCCAGCGCCGTTGTCGGTTCGTCCGCAATCAGGATGTCAGGCTCCAGCGCCAATGCCATCGCGATCATCACGCGCTGGCGCTGGCCACCGGACAGCTGGAAGGGATAGGCGCGGATCGCAGCAGAGGGGTCGGGGATGCCGACCTCGTCCAGCAGTTGCAGGGCACGCGCGCGGCGCTCAGAGCCGGACAGGGCGCCATGCGCCTCGAACACTTCGGCGATCTGGGCGCCGACGCGCATCAGCGGGTTCAGCGCGCTGAGCGGTTCCTGAAAGATCATCGAAATGCGGCTGCCGCGCAGTTTCAGCATCTCCTTTTCGGACAGGCCCAGGATGGGCTGGCCGTCAAAGGTGATGGTGCCGTTGACCGGTTTCACCCCCTGCGGCAGCAGGCCCATCACGGCGTTGGCCGACATGGATTTGCCCGAGCCGGATTCACCGACGATGCACAGGATCTCGCCCCGGTCCAAATCGAAATTGATGTCCTTGGCCGCATGGGCGCGGTCGGCGCCTTCGGGCAGGGCGATGGCAAGGTCGCGGATTTGCAGCAGGCTCATTCGGATTTCCTCGTCAAACGGGGGTTGAGCGCGTCGTTCAGGCCCTCACCGATCAGGTTCAGCGCCAGCACGGTCAGCAGGATCGCCATGCCGGGCAGGAAGGACAGCCACCATGCGGTGCGGATGACGGTGCGCGCCGCGCCGATCATATACCCCCATGACATCACGTTGGGATCGCCCAGGCCCAGGAAGGACAGCGAGCTTTCCAGCAGGATCGCTTGCGCCACCATCAAGGAGGCCAGCACGATGATCGGCGGCAGCGCGTTGGGCAGGATGTGGCGCAGGATGATCTGCGTATTGCCCAGCCCCGACAGTGTCGCCGCCTCGACGAATTCGCGGGTGCGCAGGCTCAGGACTTCGCCCCGGACCAGACGCGCGACCGGCGGCCATGATACGATGGCGATGGCGATGATGACGAACATCAGGCTGGGCTGGAAGATCGCCAGCAGCACGATGGCCAGCGCAAAGCTGGGGATCGTCTGGAAGAACTCGGTAAAGCGCATCAGCGCATCATCGGTCCGCCCGGCGAAATACCCGGCGCAGGCACCCACCGGCACGCCGATGGCCAGCGCAACGATGGTGGACACCAGCCCGACCAGCAGGCTGACATAGGCGCCATGGGCCAGTCCCGACATGACGTTGCGCCCCAGCGCATCGGTGCCCAGCAGCAGGCCGTCCTGAGTGAAAGGCGGCAGGAACGGGCGCTGCACCATTTTCCACGGGCTTTGCGGGAAAATGAACGGGGCCAGGATGGCGGTGATGACAACCAGCGCCAGAATGACCAGCCCGATGACAGCGCCGCGGTTATAGCGGAAACGTTTCCAGAAATCCTTCATGTCGTCAGCCTTATGCGCGGGTCGACGATGACGTAGACGACATCGGTGATCAGGTTGAACAGCAGCACCATCGCCGCCGAGATGTAAAAGACGCCGAGGATCACGTTATAGTCACGCTGGTTGATCGCCTCGAACATCAGGCGGCCGATGCCGGGCCATGCGAACACAGTTTCGGTCAGGATCGCGCCGCCAAAGATCTGGCCCGCTTGCAGACCGGCCAGCGTGATGACCGGCAGCAAGGCATTGCGCAGGATATGCCGGCGCTGGATCACGCCGCGCTTCAGCCCCTTGGCGCGGGCGGTTTTCACGAAATCGAGACGCGAGACCTCAAGCATCGAGGCGCGCGTCATGCGCATGTAGATCGCCATGAAAAACAGGCCGAGGGTCGAGGCGGGCAGCACCAGATGCTTTGCCACGTCCAGCACATGCGCCATGCCGGTATAGCCCGCGCCGATGGTCGAGTAGCCAAAACCGGGCAACCAGCCCAGCCAGACGGAAAACACCAGCGCGGCCATCAGCGCGACCCAGAACAGGGGCGTGGCGTAAAACAGCAGCGCAAGGGTGGAAATGACCGTATCGCCCCAGCTGCCCTGACGGGCCGAGGCGGCAACACCGGCAATCACGCCCAGCACCAGCGACAGCACGAACGCGACGCCGGTCAGCAGCAGCGTGGCGGGCAGGCGGTCGCCGATCAGTTCGGCCACCGGCATCTGCTGGCGAAAGGAATAGCCAAGGTCCAGCTGCACCGCGCCCTTGATGTAGATCCACAGCTGCACATAAAGCGGCTGGTCCAGACCAAAGCGGGTGCGCAGATCGGCGAGGAATTTTTCATCCGCGGCGCCGGCCTCGCCTGCCATGACGGCGGCGGGATCGCCCGGCGCGGCATGGATCAGCAGGAAGTTGAAGACAAGAATGGCCAGCAGGATAAACACCGCCTTGACCAGTCTGCCCAGAATGAAACGTACCACGCGCGCGCTACCCCGTTAGTTTTGCCAGAAGGGTCCGGGCCACGCAGGGCGGCCCGGACCGAAAAAGGGTTTTACCCCTTATTCCTTGTCGATCCACACATAGCGGAAGCCGTCATTGACGCCAAACGCGGTGTTGACCGGGTTCTTGATGTTGCAGCGGTAGATGGTGGGAAAGCCCAGCTCCAGCAGCCACAGGTTGGGCACATCCGACACGATCTGATCCTGAATCGTCTTGTATGCGGCCTTGCGGTCCTCGGGATTGGCCATCAGCGCGGCCTCGTCCCACAGCGCGTCCAATTCGGCGTTCTGGTAGTTGGCGACGTTGTTCCAGGGCGAGCCGGGGTCGGCATTGTCGCCCATATAGCTACGCGACACACCCAGCGCCGGATCGCCGTACTGATAGAGATAGGTAAACGCCAGATCGAAGTCGCGATCCGATACCTTCTGGTTCCAGCCAGCCACGTCCGAGGGCACGATATCGACGGTCATGCCGATTTCGGTCAGGTTCTGCTTGACCGCTTCGGCCCAACGCTGCCACGTTTCGCCATAGGGCAGGCCCAGCAGGCGGATCGTCTCGCCGTTATAGGCGGACTCGGCCAGCAGTGCCTTGGCCTTTTCCGGGTCATACCCGATGTCCGGCGTGTCACCCGCATGGAACTTGGTCGAGGACGAAACCGGGCCGGTCGCGACCTTGCCCAGACCGTTCCACAGCGCGTCGCGCGCGAAATCGCGGTCCAGCGCATGCATCATCGCCTGGCGCAGTTTCACGTCGTTCAGCGGCTTGTTGTCCGTGTTGACCCAGATCCACGAATGGGGGCCAAAATACTCGAACCCCTTTTCGGTGATGCAGGTATTGTCCATCTCGCGGATGCGCGGCACATCGAAATTCTCGATCGAGCCGCCGGGCAGCACGTCGACCTGGCCGGTCTCATAGGCCACGGCGCGCGATGCGGCGTCGGGGATCACATGATAGTAGATCTCGTCGACATAGGGCAGGCCATCCATGTAGTAGTCTTCGTTCTTGACGAAGTGGATATAGCTGCCCTTGACCCACTCATCGAACTTGAAGGGGCCGGTGCCGATCGGCGTGTTGTTCGCCGGATTGTTGGCGAAATCGGTGCCTTCGTAGATGTGCTTGGGGATCATCGGCACGGTGCCGGCCTCAAAGATGCCGATGAACGGGCCGAAGGGCTGTTTCAGGGTGATGACGACAGTCAGATCGTCGGGTGTTTCGATGCTTTCGACATGCTCCATATAGGTCCGCATCCGCGAATGCGTCTCGCGCAGGAACACGTCCATCGAGAATTCCACGTCCGCCGAGGTAAACGGCGTGCCGTCGTGAAAGGTGACGCCGGGGCGCAGTTTGAACGTATAGGTTTTGCCATCCTCGGAGATTTCCCAGGATTCGGCCAGCTGCGGCTCGGGCGTGAGGTCGAAATTATAGCGCATCAGGCTTTCATAGATGTCGCCCCCGACCATCTGGGTCGGACCGTTCTGGATCAGGCCCAGCATCAGTCCGGGCGGTTCGGGCTGGATGACGACGTTCAGCGTGCCGCCATATTGCGGCTCGCCGTCCTGCGCGGCCAGCGGGCCGGCCAGCGCAAGCGCCAGCGCGGCGGCTGCGAATTTGATTGGTCTGATCATTATTAGTCTCCCCATTGGTTGTCTTTTTTGTATGTCTTGGCAGCATGGCTGCAACGAATTTATAGTATACCGCCGTGTTCGGGCGGATGGTATTCCTTGCGATTGATCCTGTCCCGTATTTTGTCAGCCCACCTCGAACGTGTTGATATAGGCGACAATTCCTTCGCCTGACTCATCGATATCCTGATACAGCGCGGCGCGGGCCGCATCCGGATCGCGCGCCTCAAGGGCGGCGATCAGGACGTGATGCTGGTGGATCATATCCACCTGCGCGCCGCTGTAATATCCCGCGATCAGCGGACCCATGCGCAGCCACAGCCGGGTCAGCACCCCCAGCAGCACAGGCATGCGCGCGATTTCCGCCAGCGCAAAGTGGAACTGCTGATTCAGCTCCGCCGCCTGTGTCCAGCGCGCGGCGGTGATCGCCTCCTGGTTGCGCTCGGTCAGGCGGGTCAGGCGGGTGATGCCGCGGGACGTTGCCACCTCGGCGGCGCGGGCGGCGGCCAGCCCCTCCAGCTCGCGGCGGATGCTGGCGATTTCCAGATATTGCGCCGCCGATGGCACCGGCACGCGCACATCACGCACCGACCGCTGCACCAGTGCATCGTCCTGCAGCAGCCGCTGCACCGCGTCCCGCACCGGGGTCGAGCTGGTCCCCAGCGCCTCGGCCAGACCGCGGATGGTGATCCGTTGATTCGGGCGCAGTTTACCGCGCACCAGATCCTGACTGACCCGGTCGTAAATGGCATCCCCCAGCGATTCGCGGCTGATCTGGTTCATCGTTCCCCGTCTGTCCGGCGGGTGGTTTCCCGCACCTGTTTTGATGCATCATGCATCATTGTGATTGATCCGGCAAATCAAAACTGCAATGGTTCGGCCAATCCGCCAGACATCAAGGGACCAGGGATGAAAGCCTTCTTTGACGAACGCCAGCTGCGCCATGCGCCGAAAACCTACTTCCGCCGTGGCGCCGCGATGCCGCATCAGGAACAGCCCCAGCGCGCCGAAATCCTGCGCGACATGCTGGCAGGCGAGGGGTTTGAAATTGCCAAGCCCCGCGATCACGGGCTGGCCCCGATCAAGGCCGTGCATAACCCCGACTACGTCGATTTCCTGCCCGATGCCCATGCCCGTTTCGTCGCCAGCGCCGGGCCGGATGCGCTGGCGATCCCCACCATGCATCCCGGCCTGCGCCGCGGCAAGGAACCCAAGGATATTCACGGCCAGCTTGGCTGGTGGATGACCGACACCTCGACCCCGCTGACCGCCGGCACATGGGAGGCCGCGTATTGGTCCGCCCAGTCCGCGATCGAGACTGCCGAGCACGTGCTGTCAGGCGCGCGCGCCGCCTATGCGCTGTGCCGCCCGCCCGGCCACCACGCGATGCGCGACTGTTCCAACGGGTTCTGTTTTTTCAACAATGCCTGCATCGTGGCGCAGCATCTGACGCAGAAATTCAAGCGTGTCGCGCTGATCGACGTGGATGTGCATACCGGCAACGGATCGCTGGATATCCTGTACGAACGCGGCGATATCTTTTTCGTTTCGCTGCATCCCGATCCGGCGACCTACCCCACCTTCTACCTTGGCCACGCCGATGAGACGGGCGACGGCGACGGCGCGGGTCAGTCACTGAACATCCTGCTGGAGCAGGGCGCCAGTCAGGACGATGTGCTGGCCGCACTGGACAAGGCGACCGACGCGATCAAGGCGTTCGGCGCCGATGCGCTGGTCGTCTCGCTGGGCTTTGACATGGCCGCCAACGATCCACTGGCGGCGGTGGCGGTCTACCCAGATGGCTTTGCCGAAATGGCGCGCCGTCTGGCCGCGCTGAACCTGCCCACGGCGCTCGTGCAGGAGGGCGGATATCTGGGCCCGTCGCTGGCCGATAACGCCAAATCCTTTCTCACCACCTTCCGCGAGGCCACCGCATGAGCAATACCCCCAAGGACATGAACGGCGCCGAAAGCGTCGTGCGCAGCCTGCACAGCGCAGGCGTCGATGTGTGTTTCGCCAACCCCGGCACATCCGAAATGCAGTTCGTCGATGCGCTGGACCGCACCAAGCTGATGCACTGCGTTCTGGGCCTGTTCGAAGGGGTCGTGACCGGCGCCGCCGACGGCTATGCGCGCATGGCCGGGAAACCTGCGGTGACGCTGCTGCACCTTGCGCCCGGTTTCGCCAATGCCGCCGCCAACCTGCACAACGCCCGCAAGGCGCGCGTGCCGATGGTCAACCTCGTCGGCGATCACGCCCTGCGCCACCAGAAATATGACGCGCCGCTGTCCGCCGATGTCACCGGCGCCTGCGAACCGTTCTCCGACTGGGTGAAATCAGGCACTGATGCGGGCAGTTTTGCCCGCGACGCGATGGAGGCGCTGGCCGTGGCCAAGGGCGCGCCGAACCGCATCGCCACCCTGATCGCGCCCGCCGATATCGGCTGGGACGAGGGCGGAAAACTTGCCAAGGAGGCCCCGTCGACGGCCCCCGCCGCGCTGGACGAGGGCGCGCTGACGGATGCCGTGCGCGCGCTGGAGTCCGGCGACAGGACCATCATCATCGCCGGGAATTCGGTGCTGGAGGATGCGGGCGCGCTGGCCCTGCTCCAAGGTATCGCGGATAAAACCGGCGCCGATATCATCGCCCCCACATCGAACCGGCGGATGGAACGGGGGCAGGGCCGCGTGCCCCTGGCCAAGATCCCCTATCCGATCAACATGGCGCTGGAGGTGCTGGCGCCCTACAGCCGTGCGATCCTCGTCGAGGCCGTGCCGCCCGTCGCGTTCTTTGCCTACCCGGACCGGCCCAGCCTGCTGCTGCCCGAGGATTGCGATACCGTCTCGCTGTGCGGTCACGATGGCGACGGCCCCGCCGCGCTGGCCGCGCTGGCCGACCGCATTGGCGCTGCCGCTGCCAAACCCAGCGATACCGCGATGCCCGCCCGGCCCCAGTCCGGCGCGATCACGTTGAAGAACATCGCCGCCGCGCTGTCCAACGCCCTGCCAGAGGATGCGATCATCATCGACGAATCCGTCTCGGCCGGCGGTGACATCTTTCCGGCGGGCGACGCCGCGCGTCCCAATTCGTGGCTGGCGCTGACCGGCGGGTCCATCGGCATCGGCATCCCGCTGTCGGCGGGCGCGGCCATCGCCTGCCCGGATCGCCCGGTGATCACGCTACAGGCCGACGGCTCGGCGATGTACACCATTCAAGGGCTGTGGACGCAGGCGCGCGAGGGGTCGAACGTGACCACGATCATCCTGGCCAACCGCGCCTATGAGATCCTCAAGGGCGAATTGCACAATGTCGGCGCGCAGCCCGGCCCCGACGCGCTGTCGATGCTGAACCTTGACCGCCCGCATCTGGACTTCGTCGCCATGGCCAAGGGCATGGGCGTGCCCGGTCGCCGGGTCGAGGATGTCACCGACCTGATGCAGGCGATCGAGGATGCAGCCCGCGAACCCGGCCCATTCCTGATCGAAGCGATGCTATAACCCCTCCCGAAAGGACACGACATGACACTGGATGCGGACCTGCGCCAACGTATCATTCAATCCGTCGCGGATGGGTTCGATGATCAGATCGCCTTTACTCAGGAATTGGTGCGCATGCCGTCGCTGCGCGGCCATGAACACCCGGTTCAGGACCTGCTGCACCGCAGCTTGCAATCGCGCGGCTATGCGATGGACCGGTTCCAGATGGACCACGCGGCCATCGCGGCGCATCCCGGCGGCTCGAAAATCTCGGACGACCATTCGGACGCGCCCATCGTCGTCGGTATCCACCACCCGCGCGAGGAAGCCGGCCGCTCGCTGATCCTGCAATCGCATCTGGATGTGGTTCCCGAAGGGCTGCATGACATGTGGTCTGACCCGCCCTTTTCCGCCAAGATCGACGGCGACTGGATGTATGGCCGCGGCGCGGGCGACATGAAGGCAGGCGCGGCGGCCAATATCTTTGCCCTCGATGCGCTGCGCCGGATCGGGCTTCAGCCCGCCGCGACGGTGTATGTGCAATCCGTGGTCGAGGAGGAATCCACCGGCAACGGCGCGCTGCAAACATACCTCCAAGGGTACACCGCCGACGCCGTGTTCATTCCCGAGCCCGAAGAGGAAATGCTGGTGCGCGCCAATGTCGGCGTGCTGTGGTTTCAGGTACAGCTGCGCGGCGTGCCGAAACATGTGCGCGAAATGGGCGAGGGCGCCAACGCCATCGATGCCGCCACCCGCGTCACCGCCGCCCTGCGCCAGATCGAGGCCG
The DNA here is from genome assembly GCF_024355225.1 of Roseovarius sp. M141. Lineage (NCBI taxonomy): Bacteria > Pseudomonadati > Pseudomonadota > Alphaproteobacteria > Rhodobacterales > Roseobacteraceae > Roseovarius > Roseovarius sp. M141. The sequence continues at coordinate 29,410 of NZ_VCNH01000005.1, read as the reverse complement.
AGTGGAACGCCGACAAGGCCAACCACCGCCATTTCGAGAATGAGACCCACCCGATCAACCTCAATATCGGCAAGATCGAGGGCGGCGACTGGGCCTCCTCCGTGCCGTCATGGTGCAACATCGACTGCCGCGTGTCGCTCTATCCCGGCCACAGCGCCGATGACGCGGCCGCCGAGATCACCGACCGCATCGCCGCCTTTGCCGCGGCGGACGGGTTTTTGTCGAACAACCCGCCCAAGGTGGTGTTCAACGGGTTCTACGCCGAAGGCTACGTTCTGGAAGAGGGCACCGAGGCCGAGGCCGTGTTGGGCCGCGCGCACGAAGCCGCCATCGGCGCGCCGCTGAAATCGTTCATGACACCCAGCTACCTGGATACGCGGGTCTATGCGCTGTATAACAAGATCCCGGCGCTGTGCTACGGCCCCATATCGCGCAACATCCACGGCATTGACGAATGTGTCAGCCTGCCCTCGGTCCAGCGGATCACCGCCGCGATGGCGCTGTTCATCGCCGAATGGTGCGGTCTTGAGGCATGCGAGTCATGATGCGCAGGTATGACATGGGCGCCGGGCTGCCCCCGATTATCGACCGGCCTGTTCTTGCGGTACAGCCGGGGGAGGCCGATCTGCTGGCGCAGGACGCACCCGCCATCACGCTGCGGCGGGCGGCGGAACTGGCGCGTGATCTTTATGGGATCGCCGGTGGCATCCGCCCGCTTTCTGCCGAAAAGGACGCGAATTTCCATATCCGCCTGACCGGCGGAGAAGAGGCGCTGCTGAAAATTACCAACGCCGCCGAGGACCGCGCCGTTACCGACATGCAGACGCAGGTGCTGATCCATCTGGCGACGGCCGATCCGTCCCTGCCGGTGCCGCGCGTCCATGCCACGCTGTCCAGCGGTGCCAGCACCGTGGTGACCGAACGCTCGGGGAAGGCCCATGTGGTGCGCCTGCTCAGCTACCTGCCGGGCACGATCTTGGCGGGGGCCAGTGCCGCGCCCGCCCTGCACGGCGAATTGGGCGCGCTGCTGGGGCGGCTGACCCTTGCGATGCGCGGGTTTTTCCACCCGGCGGCGGGGCATGTCCTGCAATGGGACATCAAACAGGCGCACCGCCTGCGCCCGATGCTGGACGCGGTCGCGGACTCTGCCTTGCGCGCGCGGCTGACCGGTGTGCTGGACCGGTTCGACGCCGAAATCGCGCCGCGTCTGCCGCATCTGCGCGCCCAGGTCGTGCATAATGATTTCAACCCGCACAACCTGCTGGTCGACGGCCCGCAGGCCACGCGCCCGGTTGGCATCATCGATTTCGGCGACATGGTGCATACCCCCATCGCCTGCGATCTGGCGGTGGCCTGCTCTTACCAGATCGCCAAAGGACCGGACCCGCTGGCGCATATCGCGCGGATGGTGGGCGGCTATGGCAGCGTCATGCCGCTGGAGGAGGAAGAGATCGCGCTGCTGCCCGATCTGATCCGCCTGCGCCATGTGACGACGCTGACGCTGGGGGCATGGCGCGCGCGGCGCTATCCGGAAAATGCCGCCTATATCCTGCGCAACACCGACGCGTCCCGCCACGGGCTGGACGCGCTGGATGCCATGGCGCCGGGCGCTGCCGTCGACACCCTGCGCGCCTGCATGAAGGGACCACGCCATGACCATGGTTAACGCCTATGACGGCAGCGCCGACAGTCTCGACCCTGCTGATCAGGCCCTGATCGCGCGGCGTCAGCAGGCGTTGGGACCGGCCTACCGGCTGTTCTATGACCAGCCGCTGCATCCTGTGCGGGGCGAGGGCGTGTGGCTGTGGGACAAGGGCGGGCGGCGATACCTCGATGCCTATAACAACGTCGTGTCGGTCGGCCATTGCCACCCGCATGTCACGCAGGCCATCGCCGCGCAGGCGGGGCTGCTGAACACCCATACCCGCTATCTGCACGAGGGGCCGGTGGAGTATGCCGAGCGGCTGCTGGCCACCATGCCGGATGCGCTGGGGCATGTGATGTTCACCTGCACCGGGTCCGAGGCGAACGATCTGGCGCTGCGGATCGTGCGCACCGGCACCGGACGCCAGGGCATCATCGTCACCCGCCTCGCCTATCACGGCGTGACCGAGGCGGTGTCCGAACTGTCGCCGTCGCTGGGCGATTACGTCCCGCGCGGCGCGCGCGTGCACACGATCGATGCGCCGGATGGCGGCCCGGATCAGGGCGCGCGGCTGGCCGCTGATCTGACGACAGCGATTGCCGAGATGCGCCGCGATGGGATCGAGCCTGCGGCGTTTATCTGCGACACGGTGTTTTCCAGCGACGGGCTGTACCCCGATCCTGCGGGCTTCCTGCAACCCGCCGTCGATCTGATCCGCGCCGAGGGCGGCATTTTCATCGCCGACGAGGTGCAGCCCGGTTTCGCGCGCACCGGCGATGCGTTCTGGGGCTTTCAGCGTCATGGCGTGGTGCCCGACATGGTGACGATGGGCAAACCGATGGGCAATGGCTTTCCCGTTTCGGGCGTCGCGATGCGGCCCGAACTGGTGGCGGATTTCGGCACGAATGCCCGGTATTTCAACACGTTCGGCGGCAATCCGGTGGCCTGCGCCGCCGGCATGGCGGTGCTGGACGTGATCGAGGCTGAGGGCTTGCAGGAAAATTCCCGCACCGTCGGCGCCTATCTCAAGGAGGGCTTGCAAGATCTGGGCACCCGGCACGCCGGCATCGGCGATGTGCGCGGGGCCGGGCTGTTCGTCGCCGTCGATTGCACCCGCGACGGCGCCCCCGATGCGGCACTGGCACGCCATGTCGTCAACCACATGCGCCGCAATGGCGTGCTGATCAGCGCAACCGGACCGGGGGCCAATATCCTGAAAATCCGCCCGCCGCTGGTAATGGCACGGGGCGAGGCGCAGTTATTGATAGACGCTATCGCCGCCGCGATGGACGCCGGATGATTGCGGCCCGCGCCGCCGCCGCGCTGATCGTCGGCTTTGCCCGCGCCATCACCGCCGTTCGGGGCATCTGGCAGGGGGTCGCGCCGGTGCCGGGGCAGCGCATCTACTTTGCCAACCACAACAGCCACGGCGATTTCGTGCTGGTCTGGACCGTCCTGCCGCGCGCCCTGCGCCGCCGCACCCGACCCGTGGCGGGGGCGGATTACTGGCTGACCTCGCGGCTGAAATCCTTTATCGGGCGCGATGTCTTCAACGCCGTGCTGATCGACCGCAACCCCGACACCCGCGCCGCCGATCCGGTGACGCAGATGAGCAATGCGCTGACAGCCGGCGACAGCCTGATCCTGTTCCCCGAGGGGACACGCAACACCGGCGACCAGCGGCTGCTGCCGTTCAAATCGGGGCTGTTTCATCTGGCGGCGCAGAACCCCGATATTGACATGGTCCCGGTCTGGATCGAGAATCTGAACCGCGTCATGCCCAAGGGCGCGCATGTGCCGATCCCGCTGATCTGCACCGTCACCTTCGGCGCGCCGATACGGCTGGAGGGCGACGACAAGGCCACGTTCCTGCGCCGCGCCGAAGCCGCGCTGACCGCGCTCGCACCGATTGAAAAGGCCTGACATGGACACACATTTCATCATCCTTCTGGGCTGCGTTCTGGCGGTCCTGCTGATCGCCACGCTTGCCGCGCAACTCCTGAAACGCCGCGCGCCGCCGGGCGATCTGACCATCCAGAACCTGACCGCGCGGATCAATGCGTGGTGGGTCATGGTGGCGGTGATCGCGCTGGCCTTTGCGTTTGGCACGGCGGGGGTGGTGATCCTGTTCGCGCTCTGCTCCTTCGCCGCCTTGCGCGAATTCCTGACGCTGACCAACACGCGCGCCGCTGATCACTGGGCCTTGGTGGCGGCTGTTTTCATCGTGCTGCCGCTGCAATATGTGGCGGTCGGGATGGGCTGGTACGGGTTCTATTCCATCCTGATCCCGGTCTATGCGTTCCTGTTCATGCCGATCCTGTCGGCGCTGCGCGGGCAGTCCGAAAACTTCCTGATCCGCGTGTCCGAGGCGCAATGGGCGCTGATGATCGCCGTCTTCTGCGTGTCGCACGTGCCCGCGCTGCTCAGCCTCAATATCCCCGGATATGAGGGCAAGAACCTGTTCCTGATCTTTTTCCTGATTGTCGTGGTGCAATCGTCGGACGTGCTGCAATATGTCTGGGGCAAGCTGATAGGCCGGCGCAAGATCGCGCCGAACCTGTCGCCCTCCAAAACGCTGGAAGGGCTGGTCGGCGGTGTCCTCAGCGCCAGCGTTCTGGGCGCGGCGCTGTTCTGGATCACGCCGTTCACAATTATGCAGGCGTTCGGGCTGTCGCTGGTGATCACGCTCATGGGCTTTTTCGGCGGGCTGGTCATGTCGGCGATCAAGCGCGACCGGGGGGTCAAGGATTGGGGTCATCTGATTGCCGGACATGGCGGGTTCATCGACCGGCTGGATTCGGTGATCTTCTCGGCGCCGATCTTTTTCCATATCGTGCGGTTTTACTGGGACGTGCATTGACTCTGCGGCAGCTGATGGCCAGCACGCCACTGCATGTCGCGCTCGGGTTTGCGGCGATGGGCGGCTGGGCGATGTGGGCCAACGCGGCCCATGGGCCGCGCGCGATGCTGCTGGCGGGGCTGGTGCAGGGGGCGATTTCTGGCGCGCTGACACTGGGGTTGAAACGCTCGGTTGACTGGATGCGGCCCCGTTTTCAGCGCGCGCCGGGCTATTGGGCGCCGCCGCTGATTGCGATCTGCGGGTCGGCCCTGCTGCTGGTCACGGCGCATGGGCTGGCCGGCACGCCCGAGATCGCGGCGACGATCGCGGTGCCGCTGGCGGTATCGGTCAGCTATATCTTTGCCTATAACATACTGCGCCAAAGGGCGGCAGCGAGGGACACACGTGGCTGATCTGAAAAACCGCCGCCCGTTGGGCAGCCGGGACACGAAATGGGCCGTACGCTGCGCCGCGGCGCTGGCAGGGCGGGGCGTGACGCCCAATGCGATTTCGCAGGCCAGCATGATTGCGGCGCTCGTGGCCGCGCTGGCCCTTGCCGCGACCAGTTGGACGCAAGGCGCGGCGACTGTTGCGCTGTTGATCCTTGGCGCGCTGTGCTGCCAGCTGCGGCTGCTGTGCAACCTTTTCGACGGGATGGTCGCGATCGAGGGGGGACGCAGCGCGCCGGACGGGCCGCTGTGGAACGAATTGCCTGACCGGGTGTCGGATCTGCTGATCCTTGCCGGGGCGGGGGTGGGCGCGGGGCATCCGGCGCTGGGGCTGGCGGCGGGCGCGCTGGCGGTGCTGACCGCCTACACCCGCGAGCTGGGTGCGAATACCGGCCTGTCGCCCGATTTCAGCGGCCCGATGGCCAAGCCGCAGCGGATGGCGCTGATCACCGGGGCGGCTCTGTTGGCCGTGTTCGAGCCGCTTTTTGCCGCGCCCGGCACCGTACTGACCGTTGCATTGTGGATCATCGCCATCGGCGCTGCGCTGACCAGCCTGCGGCGCGCCGCGCGCATCCGCGCGGCGCTGCTGGCACGGGGTTAAAGCGTTTCGCCTTAAACTTGAGGCACTCAATTAAGGCGAAACGCGCGCAACGCTGATATGCTGCGCGCGTTTCGCAAAAATCTGTGATTCAGGTTTTTCGCGAAACGCTTTAGGCCCCGATCAGGGCGGCGACGACCCGCTCGGCGGCCTCCTCGGCGGTCAGATCGACAGTGTTGACCGTCAGTTCGGCTGTCTCGGGCTGCTCGTAAGGGCTGTCGATGCCGGTGAAGTTCTTCAGATTGCCGGCGCGGGCCTTCTTGTACAGGCCCTTGACGTCGCGCGCCTCGGCCACCTCCAGCGGGGTGTTCACGAACACCTCGATGAATTCGCCGTCCTCCATCATGTCGCGCACCATCCGCCGCTCGGACCGGAAGGGCGAGATGAAGGCGGTCAGCACGATCAACCCCGCATCGGTCATCAGGCGCGCGACCTCTCCCACCCGGCGGATGTTTTCCACCCGGTCGGCATCGGTAAAGCCCAGATCGCGGTTCAGCCCGTGGCGCACGTTGTCGCCGTCCAGCAGGAAGGTATGCTTGCCCATCGCGTGCAGTTTCTTTTCCACGATATTGGCAATCGTGGATTTGCCCGATCCCGACAGGCCGGTGAACCACACCACCTTGGCGGTCTGGTTCTTGGCGCTGGCATGCGCCTCGCGGTCCACGTCCAGCGCCTGCCAATGGATGTTCTGGCTGCGGCGCAGGGCGAAATGCACCATGCCGGCGGCCACTGTCGCATTGCTGATCCGGTCGATCAGGATGAAACCGCCCAGGTCGGGGTTGTCCTCATACGCCTCGAACGGGATGGCGCGGTCGGTCGAGATGTTGACGACGCCGATCGCGTTCAGGCCCAAGGTCCGCGAGGGCAGATGCTCCAGCGTGTTGATGTTCACCTCGTATTTCGGCTCGGTCACGGTGGCGGTCATGGTCTGGGTGCCGATTTTCAGCAGATAGGGACGGCCCGGCAGCATTTCGGCCTCGCCCATCCAGACCAAAGTCGCCTCGAACTGGTCGGCCACCTCGCAGGGGGAATCCGATTGCACGATCACATCCCCGCGCGAGCAGTCGATTTCATCCGCAAAGGTCAGCGTGACGGACTGCCCGGCCACCGCGCGATCCAGATCGCCGCCATAAGTGACGATGGATTTCACCGTCGATGTCTTGCCCGAGGGCAACACGCGGATCGCATCCCCCGGCGCGATGCTGCCCGATCCGATCTGCCCGGAAAATCCGCGAAAATCGAGGTTTGGCCGGTTGACCCACTGCACCGCCATGCGAAAGGCTGCGTCCTGCATCTGCGCCACGTTCAGCGGCGCCTCCTCCAGATGGGTCAGCAGGGGCGGGCCCTGATACCACGGCATGTTTTCCGATTGCGTGACGATGTTGTCGCCCGCCAACCCGGAAATCGGGATCGGCAGGAAGGTGGTCATGCCGATCTGCTCGGCGAAATGCGAGTATTCCTTGACGATTTCGTAGAACCGTTCCTGACTGTAATCGACCAGATCCATCTTGTTGACCGCCAGAACGACGTTCTTGATGCCCAGCAGGTTGACCAGGTAGGAGTGCCGCCGCGTCTGGGTCAGCACGCCTTGGCGCGCATCAATCAGGATCACGGCCAGATCGGCGGTCGAGGCGCCGGTGACCATGTTACGGGTGTATTGTTCATGCCCCGGCGTGTCGGCGACGATGAATTTCCGCTTGTCGGTGGAGAAGAAACGATAGGCGACATCAATGGTAATGCCCTGCTCCCGCTCCGCCGCCAGCCCGTCGACCAGCAGCGCAAAGTCGATATTCTGCCCCTGCGTGCCGCTGACCTTGCTGTCATTTTCCAGCGAGGCAAGTTGATCTTCAAAGATCATCTTGCTGTCATAGAGCAGCCGGCCGATCAGCGTGGATTTGCCGTCATCGACCGATCCGCAAGTGATGAAGCGCAGCATCGTCTTGTGCTGGTGTTTTTCCAGATAGGCATCGATATCCGAGGCAATCAGATCCTCGGTGACGTAAACGGCGTCTTTGGCGGCGGCGCACATCAGAAATACCCCTCTTGCTTTTTCTTCTCCATCGACGCGGCCTGATCGTGGTCAATGGCGCGGCCCTGCCGCTCGGATGTGGTGGTCAGCAGCATTTCCTGAATGATTTCGGGCAGGGTGCTGGCCGTGCTTTCGACCGCGCCGGTCAACGGGTAGCAGCCCAGCGTGCGGAACCGGACGGAGCGGTTGACCGGCACTTCGCCGTTCAGCGGGAAACGGTCATCGTCCACCATCAGGATCATGCCGTCACGCACGACCGTCGGGCGGGGCGCGGAGTAATAGAGCGGCACGATCTCGATCCCCTCAAGGTGGATATATTGCCAGATGTCCAGTTCCGTCCAGTTGGACAGCGGGAAAACCCGGATGCTTTCACCCTTGGATTTGCGGGTATTATACAGCTTCCACAGCTCGGGGCGCTGGTTTTTCGGATCCCAGCGGTGATTGGCCGAGCGAAAGGAAAACACCCGCTCCTTGGCGCGGGATTTTTCCTCGTCCCGGCGGGCGCCGCCAAAGGCGACGTCGAATTCATACTGCGTCAGTGCCTGTTTCAGCCCGTCGGTTTTCCACATGTCGGTGTGCAGGCCGCCATGGTCAAAGGGGTTGATGCCCTTTTCCACCGCCTCGGGGTTTTTATGCACGAGCAGCTTCATCCCGGCATCGGTCGCGGCGCGTTCGCGCAGGTCGTACATGTCGCGGAATTTCCACGTCGTATCGACATGCAGCAGCGGAAAGGGCGGCGGCGAGGGGTAGAACGCCTTTTTCGCCAGATGCAGCATGCAGGCGGAATCCTTGCCCACGGAATACAGCATGACGGGGTTTTCGGCATTCGCCACCACCTCGCGCATGATGTGGATGCTCTCAGCCTCGAGGCGCTGCAAATGCGTCAGCGTCTTTTCCGGGGCGGTGGTGTCCTGCACAGTCATTTTACCGGCCTCTTTCGATAATTTATGCGTATTTGCCAAATTTGCGCAGGTTCGGGAAGGGCCGGTGGTGAAATCAGCCAAACTATCCACAATCGGGCGGTTGCCGCGTCTTTCGTGCCGCGATTTGGCAGCGCCGCGCGACGATGTTCCGCGCCTTGTGCAGTTGACTGGAATGGGGCGGGCCGTTTAAACGCAGCCTAAGGCCGCACGCGGCGCAATCCCAAAGGGGCGAAGACATGTTGCGACTGGCCGCAGGACTTGCCGCCGCGATCTGCTGGATCAACCGGATCATCGGACAGGTGTTTTCCTGGCTGTCGCTGGGGATCGTGCTGGTCTGTTTCACCGTGGTGGTGCAGCGCTATGTGTTCGGCGTCAGTTTCCTGTGGATGCAGGATCTGTATATCTGGCTGAGTGGCGCGATGTTCACCGCCGTCGCCGGGTTTGCGTTCATGCGCGACGATCATGTGCGCGTCGATATCTTTTACCGCCCGGCGCGGGTGCGCACCCGCGCGCTGGTCGATCTGTTCGGCACGCTGCTGTTTTTGCTGCCGTTCACCGCCGTCGTCGCGATCTATTCGATCCCCTTCGTGCAGCGGTCGTGGTCCTATGGCGAAGGGTCGGCGAATGTCGGCGGCATGCCGGGGCTCTATATTCTGAAAACGTTCATTCTGGTCTTTGCCGGGCTGTTGGCACTGCAAGGTATCGCCGCGATCTGCCGGTCGGTGCTGGTGCTGGCCGGGCGGCGCGATCTGGTGCCGCCGGTGATGCGCTACCCGGTGGCCGGGGCCGAAGCGGCCGCGCTGGAAGGAAATTTCTGATGGATCCCGTCCTGATCGGCGAGCTTCTGGCCGGGCTCATGTTCTTTGGCATCATCGGCTTCCTGTTGCTGGGGTTCCCTGTCGCGTTCACGCTGGCGGGTGTGTCGCTGATGTTCGGCGCGGTTGGCTGGTTCTTCGGCGTGTTCGACCCTTCCAATTTCGGCGCGCTGCCGAACCGCTATATCGGCTTCATGACCAACGAAGTGCTGGTGGCGGTGCCGCTGTTCATCTTCATGGGCGTGATGCTGGAACGATCCCGCATCGCCGAGCAATTGCTGCTGACCATGGGCAAGCTGTTCGGTAATCTGCGCGGGGGGTTGGGGATTTCGGTCATCCTCGTCGGCGCCATGCTCGCGGCGTCCACTGGCGTTGTCGGCGCCACTGTCGTCACGATGGGCCTGATTTCGCTGCCGGCGATGCTGCGCGCCGGGTATGATCCGAAACTGTCGACGGGCGTGATCTGCGCGTCCGGCACGCTGGGGCAGATCGTGCCGCCCTCCACTGTCCTCATCTTCATGGGCGACATGCTGTCGGGCATCAATTCGCAGGTGCAGATGGCCAAGGGCAATTTCGCGCCGGTGCCGGTATCCGTCGGGGATCTGTTTGCCGGAGCGCTGCTGCCGGGGTTCCTGCTGGTCGGGTTGTATCTGGCCTACACGATTTTCAAGGCGATCACCGACCCCGATTCCTGCCCCGCCACGCCGGTCCCCGAGGCCGAGAAGGGCGATCTGCTGCGCGAGGTCTTCTCGGCCCTCATCCCGCCGCTTTTGCTGATCCTCGCTGTTCTCGGGTCGATCCTCGGCGGTATCGCCACCCCGACCGAGGCGGCGTCGGTCGGCGCTGTCGGCGCCATGGTGCTGGCGGCGCTGCGCTGGCGGTTGTCGTTTACCATCCTGCGCGAGACTGTCGTGGCCACCGCGACGATCACCTCGATGGTGTTCATCGTGCTGCTGGGCGCGTCGGTGTTTTCGGTCGTGTTCCGCCTGATGGGCGGCGACAATCTGGTGCATGAATTCCTCAGCACCCTGCCCGGCGGCACGCTGACCGCGGTGGCGATGGTCATGGCGATCATGTTCCTGCTGGGGTTCATCCTCGATACGTTCGAGATCATCTTTATCGTGATCCCGATCACCGCGCCGGTGCTTCTGATGATGGATGTCGATCCGATCTGGCTGGGCGTGCTGGTCGGGGTGAATTTGCAGACATCCTTCCTGACGCCGCCCTTTGGATTTGCGCTGTTCTACCTGCGCGGCGTTGCGCCGCCCGAATTGCCCACATCGGCCATCTATCGCGGCATCATCCCGTTCGTGGGGCTTCAGGTATTGGCCATCGCGATCCTGTTCGCGTTCCCCGGCATCGTCACATGGTTGCCAAGGCTGATCGCGGGATAGCTTGACTCGTCCTGAGGGGCGCATACTCTGACGGCATGACCCCGGATCTGACGTCGATTTTTGCCACCCTGCGGCCGCTCTACAGCCGCCACGCCGGTAAATGCGTCGTGCTGGCCGACACGCCGGACCGCTATTGGCTGGGCACGCATGAAGTGCGCGCCAGGGACGGATATCGCACGGATTTCGGCGGCGTTCAGATCGGCAAGGCCTATGTGTCCGCCCATCTGATGGCGGTCTACATCCATCCCGACATGCTGGCGGATCTCAGCCCGGAGCTGAGAAAGCGCATGCAAGGCAAATCCTGCTTCAACTTCAAAAAACCCGACGCGCAGCTTTTTGACGAGCTGAGCCGCGTGGTGGCAGCGGGGATCGCACGGTTTCAGGACGACGGCAGGCTTTAGCCGCGTTTCACCTGCGAAAAAGGCCCGGCATTTCCACCGGGCCTTTGCTGAACCATTTGATATCGCTTACAGATCCAGATACAGCTCGCGTGCGGCCTGGAATTTGCTGTCGATCTTTTCGCTGCGCACGCGGGTGATCCTCAGCGAATCGACAAAGCTTTCTGCGGTTTTTTTCACCAGCGGATCATCGCTGCCCAGCAGCCCGTCCAGCACCTCCTTGGAGGCGACGGCGCCCGCTTCCATGATGTCATCGGGGAAGTCGCGGACCTGCACGCCATGCTCTTCGACCAGCGTTTTCAGCGCGCGGGGATCGTTGGCGACGAAATCGGCCGACACCTGATCGTATTCGGCCTGACAGACATCGCGGATGATCGCCTGAAGATCGTCCGGCAGCGCCTGATACTTGGCCTTGTCAACGACCAGTTCCGTGGCAAGCCCCGGCTCCACAAAGCTGGGCATGTAGTAATTCTTGGCGACCTGATAGAACCCCAGTGCCAGATCATTATAGGGGCCGACGAATTCGGCGGCGTCCAGCGTGCCCGATTGCAGCGCCTGAAAAATCTCGCCCGCCGCCATGTTCGAGACGGTCGCCCCCAGTTTTTCCCAGACCTGACCACCCAGACCGGGGGTACGGAACCGCAGGCCCTTGATCGAATCAAGGCCGGTCAGCTCTTCGCGGAACCAGCCGCCGGTCTGGTTGCCGGTGTTGCCCGACAGGAACCCCTGCACGCCGAACTGGTCGTAAATCTCGTCCCAGATTTCCTGACCGCCCATATAGCGCACCCACGCCGTCAGTTCGGACGTGGTCATGCCGTAGGGCACACCGGTGAAAAACGACAGGGCCGGGGATTTGTTCTGCCAGTAATAGGCGGCGCCGTGGCTCATCTCGGCGGTGCCGTCGATCACGGCGTCAAGGCTCTGTAATGGGGGGACCAGTTCGCCCGCGGAATAGACCTGAATTGTCAGGCGCCCGCCGGATGCGGCGGTGACGCGGTCGGCCAGACGCTGCGCGCCGACGCCCAGACCCGGGAAATTCTTGGGCCAGGTGGTGACCATGCGCCATGTGATATTGCCCTGCGCGATGGCCGGTGCGGCCAGCGCGGTCGCGGCTGTACCCAGCGCACCCGCGCGGATGAATGAACGACGATCCAAAGTGGAAACCTCCCTTTACAACTGAAATGCGATGGCGCGCCCTGTTGCACGGCGCGCCATTGCGCGTGACCCTAACCCGCCACGCGCCATCATGTCCATTGCAAGATCAGGCGCCGTCCAGCGCGGCAAAGAACGCGGCCACCGCCGCCTGAAGCCGCTGCTGTTCGACCGCCGAAAAATCACGGTCACAGCTTAGCTCGACCTTGCCCTTGCGGGCCGCGCAGCGGACTGTCCCCGCGGGGACGGTGCAGCGAAACGTGGTTTTCGCGGCGTCCGGCGCGCCGGTCCTGGCGGCGGGTTTCGGCGGTTTGGCGGTGGCCTGCGCGCGCAGGATCTCCAGCTCGGCGTCGGGCGTGGTGGCGAAACCGGCGCCCAATGCGGCGCGGATACGGGCCGCCGCGCCGGTTTCGCCGGAGATCCGCTTTTCCAGTTGCAGCCCCAGCGCGCGGGGGATCGCCTCGGGGAATTTCAGGCGGCTGCCGATGGCCTCCAGCAGGGTGGCGAAGTGGCGGATATAGACCCGCTTTTGCCGCGCGGCCGAGGCATAGAGCACGGCAACCGCCTGTTCGACATCCATCGCCTCGGTCGCCTCGTCCGCGGCATAGCGCAGCGCCAGCGCGGCCATTTCCGCAAAGGAAATATCGCGCCTCACGAGGTTTTCATCGACCATCCGGCGATACAGCCCCTCGATCGTTTCGCCCTGCGCAAGGATGCCGGCGGGGATGCTGGCATAGCGCGCGTCGCCGGTTTCGGCGTGCAATTCGCGGTACGCCGTCAGACGGCGGTAGCCCTGCACCAACTGCCATGCGCCAGTTCCGTCCGCCTCGACCCGGATCGGGTTGGACAGGCCAATGGCGGTGATCGACTCCTTCAGCTCGCCCAGTTCGGGGTCGCGGGTGGTGCTGCGGTCGCGGGCCAGTTTGGTCGTGGACACGGCGTTTATGTCGATCAGATCGACGATCAGCCCTTGTTCCTTCAGGCGCACCAGTTCATGCGCGAGGCGGTCGTTTTCGTCGCGAATGGCAGCCTCGGCCTGCTGACGGGTACGCAGCGCCTCGGCGTTTTCGGCGATGGCCGACGCCATCGGCCCGCGCCGCGCGGCGGGGGCATCCTCGGGCGGTGTCCCCGCGGGGACATCCTCGCCGGGAAAGTCGATGTCAAATCCCTTGCGCTTGCTCATTGCGTGTCCTCCAGATTGTCCCAGGCGGCCAGCGCGTGAGTCTTGAATTCATCATACGCCTGATCGAACGACGCCCGCGCGCGGCGCCATGTTTCGCGCGTCATGTCGCGATAGTCCGTCTCGTAGATCGACGACAGGAACCTGCCGGACTGCTCGACCGCGCGGGTCATTTCGATCGGATGCTCGGCCAATCTGTCGCCGAACACCTTGCCAAAGGCTGAACGCATCGCGCGGTGTAACTCATTTCCCGGCTCGTAGCGCGTCAGCAGGAAACGGACGTCCTGAAACACCTTGGGCAGTTGCATTGTCCCCGTGGGGACAGCGCCGCTGAAGGCCGACAGATCCTCCAGCGCCTCGGCCAGCTGACCGACGAATGACGTGGTGGAATCATATTCCCAATAGCCCGGCCCGGACGGGATATAGAGCATGTCGGCGGCGAAGACCGCGTTCATCGACTGGTAGCCGATGGCGGGCGGGCAGTCGAACAGGATCAGGTCATAGGCGTCATCGGGCAGCGCATCCAGATAGCGGCTGACGGCGGCAAAGAACGACCATTCAGGATTGAGGTGACGGTACTGCGCGCTGGCAAATTCGACAAAGGCCGCGTTGGCGCAGCTGGGGGATCAGGTCGATCGTGGGCCAGCAGGTCGGCTTGATGAAGTCCGACACGCGCAGCCCGTCCAGCCCCAGTTCGGTGATCGAGCTGGGCAGGGTGCGACGCGGCAGGGCGGCGCCCGATTCAGCGCCCCGCGCGCTGGCGTTCATGCGGGTCGTCTCGTGGATCAGATCGCGCGCCATGATGCCCCAGACCGTGTAATCCTCGGCCACGTCGGTCAGCCCCATCGAATGGCTCAGCGTCGCCTGAGGGTCGAAATCGACGCACAGGACGCGGTAACCATCCAGCGCAGCGGCATGGGCGAAATGCAGCGCGACGGTGGATTTGCCGGCGCCGCCCTTGAAATTGGCGATGGCGGCGCGCAGGGCGCGTTTGCCTGCCGGGCGGGCGGGCATCAGCGAGCGGCGGTTGACCTTGATCCGGCGGCGCATCTCGTTGATCTCGTCCAGGCTGTACCAGCGCTGGCGCCCGTCCTCCTCGACCAGGCCCTGCGGCAGCGACGGGTCGGCGGCAAGGCGGCCGCGCAGGGTGGATTGATTGACGCGAAAGATCAGCTCGGCCACCTCCCAGCTGGAAAAGCGGCGCAGCGCCTTGTCTGCATCCGGTGAAAAGGTCTGTTGGCGGATCCAGCCCTGCATCTTGAGCGATTGCGCCTGAAGCTGGGCAAGGTCTTCGTGGGTGAACATCGTCTCTCCTTCGGGATGCGTCCCCGCGGGGACGAAGGGCAGGGCGCCATCTGACCGGACGCTAATCCTGCGTTACTTTTCAATTACGCCGGATTTGCAAAAAAGGCAAAAGGCATTATCGTCATTCTGGGAAAAGGCAAAAAGCGGCTTTTGCCGGGAAACCGGGCACCCCGAGCGATTCGCGCCCATCCGCGCTGAGATGGGACAACGCGTCCGGACAGACGCTGCATATAGGGGGACAGGTGGGATACGCCCGCAACGGATTGGGGGACATTTTCACCCTAATAGGGGACAGCCAGGGTGTCCCCCTCTACCAATAATACCTATTTTTTATCTTTTCGACTTGGAAGAGAAACGGCCATTGGTCATCCTCTCTTGACAGAATCGGTAATTCGGACGCTAATCACCAAAGATGGTTGAAGAACGTTGGGTTTACCTTTTATCAACCATCCGCACATGACATGGGCCACAGAATGCCCGGCATGACGAGGCAATGATACCGCCGCCCTTGGCAATAGGGGCGAGCGGACGGTGAGGGCACGAGATGCAGATCAAGAAACCAGTTGGCCAGATGGCCTCGGCACGCAAATACGATTTGCTGACGGCGATGGGCGCATTTGCCCTGGCGCGGGGCAAGGCCGAGCAGCGGATGACCCTGCGATTGATGACGCTGGTCACGGCGCGTTACAACTGGGCGCGCGATGAACTGGCGGTTGGCCAGCGCGAGATCGCGCGGCTTTGGTCGGTCGAGGAACGCACGGTCAAGCGCGAGATGGCCCGCCTGCGGGCCTGTGGCTGGCTGCGGGTGAAACGGCAGGGCGCGCGCGGGCGAGTCACGGAATACAGTCTGGATATCGCGCGAATCCTTGACGATACGCAGGACCAATGGGCGGCGATAGGCCCCGATTTCGTGCAGCGCCTGTCACCGCAGGACGCCGCGGCGCCCGGCAATGTCGTGGCGATGCCGCTGCGCAAGGGCGCGCCTGTGCCGGCCCCCGATCTGAGCGCCGGGACCGACTGGGCGCTGGCGCAGGGGATTCTGCATGCCGAGGATCCGGCGATTTACCAGACATGGTTTGCCGGGCTGGTGCGGTTGCGGCGCGATGGGGCGCGTCTGGTGCTGGCCGCGCCCAGCCGGTTTCATGGCAACTATGTGCAGACCCACCTGGCCGGGCGGCTGCTGGCGGCCTGCCGGTCCGTCGATGCCGATCTGAGCGAGGTTGTGGTGACGGCGTGAGGCGCCGCCCTGTTCAATACCGCTTTTATGCGGTATGATCGTATATATATCAGCAGCTATACGCGGAGGCCGCATCGTGGCACAGGCCAATCAGACACCCAGAAAATCAACCAGCATGACGCTGGACGGCGCGATTCTGGAGGAGGCACGGGCCTTGGGCATCAACGTCTCGCGGGCGGCGGAAAGTGGCGTGATTTCTGCGATCCGGGCCGAGCGGGCCAAGCTGTGGAAGCAGCAGAACGCGGGCGCCATCGCCGAATACAACGCCTATATCGACGCGGGCGGTGTGCCGCTGGCGACGCATCGGAAATTCTGACACATGGCCGCGCAGTTTGATCTGTATCGCATGGCGGACGGCGCGCTGGTCACCGTACTGCAAAGCGATCTTCTGGACGGGATGCACACCCGCGTCGTCGCGCCGCTGATCCCGGCGGGCGCGCTGACGCAGGCACTGCCCGCGCTGAACCCTGCCGTGACGCTGGGCGAGGACGTGTATCTGTTTATGCCGCAACTGGCCGCGACCCTGACCCTGTCGGAACTGGGCACGCGAGTCGGGTCGCTGGCCGCGCAGCGCGACGCGTTGGTGCGCGCGCTGGATGCGCTGCTGTCGGGGATCTGAAATAGGCTCTGTGATGCGGATTAGAGCCTGAAACAGGCCCGCCCGAGATGCAGCTCTTGACCTCCTGACCGGGTTATTTCGCGCTTGGGCTGGATGCTGCGGATGACTATCGAGCGAGGTTTTGATGGCGCGACATCTCGGTAATCCGACCAACGCCGTCTCCGTTCCAAATCGACACTTGGGAACGGACTCGCAGATCTGGCATCCATCAGAAGGGGGGGTGACGCACCGCCGAGAGCGTAATGTAGCGACTGGCCCGTCAGGAAAACCCGGTGTCCAACCTTGCGGAATAGTCCTGATAGTCACCGATGCACTCTTTGACCCAGTCAGGGTTGTAGTATGAGTCCAGATACCGTTCACCACTGTCGCACAGCAGGGTCACGATCGAGCCATCGCGCTTTGCCTCTTTCATGTCTTTTGCCATCTGCAAGGCACCCCAAAGGTTTGTTCCTGTGGATGGCCCTGCCTTTCGGCCAATCAGTTTTTCCAGCCACAGCATGGTCGCAATACTGGCCGCGTCCGGCACTCTGATCATATCGTCGATCACGCCGGGTTGGAACGAATGCTCGACCTTGGGGCGCCCGATGCCTTCGATGCGGCTGGACATGTCAGAGGTCAGACTGCGATCGCCAGACATGTAACTGTCGTAAAAGACAGAGTTTTCCGGATCGACGACTGTAAGGGCCGTATCATAGCCCTTATATCGAATGTAGCGACCCAGCGTCGCAGACGTACCTCCGGTTCCCGCGCTCATCACAAGACGCGCGGGAATGGGATGCGGCTCATGCTCCATTTGGGTAAACAAGCTCTCTGCAATGTTGTTGTTGCCCCGCCAGTCCGTCGCGCGCTCTGCATAGGTGAACTGGTCCATGAAATAACCGCCGATCTCCTTTGCAAGGGTGACCGATGCGTCGTGCATCTGCGGGGCGCTGTCCACAAAGTGTATCTGCCCACCATAAAACTCAATGAGTTTGATTTTGCTGCGCGCGGTGCTCTTGGGCAGAACCGCAGTGAAAGGCACGCCGATCATCCGCGCGAAATAGGCCTCGGACACCGCAGTGCTGCCCGACGATGCCTCGACGACTGTGGTATCTTGCTTGATCCGGCCATTGCACAGTGCATATAGAAATAACGACCGCGCCAACCGATGTTTGAGGCTACCTGTCGGATGGGTGCTTTCGTCCTTGAGGTAGATGTCCACCCCTTCAAGTCGAGGTAGCGGCAGTTTGAACAGGTGGGTATCTGCCGACCGATGCGCATCCGCATTTATCTTGCCTAATGCGTCCGTGACCCAGTTGTTCATCGAGATGCTCCGATTGTAAGCAATGCATACCTTGCCGGGATTTCCATTTAGACAGATTTGATCGGGACTTTTGCATTAATCGGGTTGTTTGACCAGTTCGAGGGTTTTGAGGTCAAGCGTGGCGCGCAAATCTCGGTTCAAGCACTATCGGTTTCCTCGCGAAATCATACTCTGTGCTGTCCGTTGGTATCTACGCTATCCGCTGTCCTACCAAGACGTGGATCTTCTGGCTGAGCGCAGCATCGTCGTTGATCGGTCAACCGTTTATCGTTGGGTGCAGAAATTCGGACCAGAGCTAACCAAGCGGACCGAAAAACATCTGCGCCGCGCGAGTGTCGACTGGCATGTGGACGAGACCTACATCCGCGTCGGTGGCACGTGGAGGTATCTGTGGCGCGCTGCTGATGCAAACGGACAGATGATCGATTTTCGCCTGACCGCGCGGCGGGATGCAAGAGCGGCCAAAGCCTTTCTGAACAAGGCCATTGAGCGCGTGCACCTGCATCGGCCAGTCACAATCTGCACGGACAAGGCGCAGGCATATCGACGCGTTATCCGAGAGATCAATCATCGATATGATCCGCTTTTCGACAGCATCCGACACATCGACCGAAAGTGGCGAAACAATCTGACCGAGAGCGACCACGCGGCTCTGAAACGGCTGCTCGGGTATCGTCAGAGCTTTCGATCTCGGCGCACAGCCGAGGCGACCTTGAGCGGCATCGAAACAATACGAACCATCAAACGCGGCCACATCCATCACAAGAAACCCGGCGTATGCGGCGAAATCGCCGCGTGACATTCCACTTCGACCAACGTCAGCTTCATCGTGAAGAGATTAATGCAATAGTCCCATCATGATTGCACAGACGGCAGCGGGGATTCTCGCGCCGGGCCATTGAGTGGTGGTGCACGACCTACATCCCCTCAAGCACGATGTTGCTACTTGTCGGTAAGTCTGAACGGATTTAGCATCCAATCATGAGATCGGAATTCACACATTTTGAGCTGGGTTGGCGTGCCTCTGGCGCCCCCTACGGCAAGACGCAGGAATGGTGGCCGCCCCCCTGCGGTTGACCCGCGTATCTGCGATCAACATCTCAAAATGAACAGGATACCCGATGACCATAGACGATCTTTTGGTCCACCCCGACACGCTGGTCGTGACTTGGGCGGACAACACGTCGACTTCATTCCCGACCATCTGGCTGCGTGACAATTGCCCTTCGGGGTTGCATCCGCAAACCCACGAGCGGCTGCTGGATCTGTTGGCGCTGGACGCCTCGCCTGTGCTGACCTCGGCGCAGATTGCCCATGGCGACGTTGTGCTGAGCTATGAGGACGGCCATGCCAGCCACATGCCGGTGGCCTTGCTCAGCGCGGATCGCCGCGGCCAGCGTGCAAGTGATGCGGACGCTATTGCGCCCCAGCTTTGGCGCGCGGATATGACTGCGGCGACCGTCCCCCGTTATGCGGCGGCCCCGATTCTGGCAGAGGATCATGCCTTGAACGCATGGATGCAGGCGACGGCAAAATACGGCATCGCGATTGTTGACCACCTTGAGGATCGAACCAGCGCAGGCGTCGATGTGGCCCAACGGATCGGATTCCTGCGGGAAACGAATTTTGGCACAACCTTCGAAGTGATCAACAAACCCGATCCCAACAACCTGGCCTACACCTCTGTCGCCCTGCCGCTTCATACGGATTTGCCGAACCAGGAAGTTCCGCCAGGCTATCAGTTTTTGCACTGCCTGGCGAATGAGGCGACAGGGGGCGGTTCGCTGTTCGCCGATGGGTTTGCGATGGCCGAGGATCTTCGGACCGAAGACCCAGAGGCGTTCCGCCTGCTCTGCGAGGTGCCTATTCCCTTCCGTTTCAACGACCGCGATGCGGATATCCGCGTCTATGAACCAGTGATCACGTTGGACCGCTCAGGTGAGGTGATCGAGATCCGCTACAACGCCCATCTGGCGGGAATTTTCGACATGCCGTCCGAGATCATGCCCGACTATTACCGCGCCTATCGCGCCTATATGGCCAAAACACGGGATCCGAAATACCGCCTGACCTTGAAGTTGAAGGGCGGTGAAATGGTGGTCTTTGACAATCGGCGGGTGTTGCATGGTCGCGACTCGTTCGATCCGGCGACAGGTTTTCGACATCTGCACGGCTGCTATGTCGACCGCGGCGAATTCAGCTCTCGTCTGCGGATGTTGGCGCGCACTGTCAGCGCCGCCAAGGCGGCCTGATCGACCGCCAGGACCAAACGTGCGAATTGCGCGAGAGCCCACCAGAGAAGGCATCCACAGCAAGACATTCGCTGCCTGTGCCCTCTCGACGCGGCGACGGCGGTGGCATCCAGTCAGTTGCCGCCACAATGCACGGCCCAGATACGTTGAGGATCGGACCGCTTTGTTTCGCGCCCTGCACCTGATGACGTCATCTCGCGTCATGTTCATCTCGGGAGGTTGTGGTATCGTTGTGCCTGTGTATTGCGACCGTAGGAAAACTACGCTGCACAATCGGTTGCTAAAGCGTTTCGCCTTAAACTTGAGGCACTCATTTAAGGTGAAACGCGTGTAATGCTAGTATGTCGCGGGCGTTTCGAGAAAAGCAGTGATTCAGGTTTTTCGCGAAACGCTTTAGCAAACTCAGAGAAACGACAATGCCCGTAACAAAGCTGGAAAAGAGATTGTTTGAGGCCCTGGTGGATGACACCAGCGGTAAGGGAGGCCTGACTGGCGCACAGGCGCGCCGTGAGCCAGCTAATTTCCTGCGCCACGCTGTCTCTCTCTCAATGAGCAAGGTTGCCGACGGGCTGATTGATCCCAAACTGGTTTTGTCGTGGCTGCTGTCGCATCTGGGTGCGTCTTCGTTTTTTGTCGGGCTGCTGGTCCCAATTCGCGAGGCGGGCGCGTTGCTGCCACAATTGTTCACCGCCCCCCGCGTGCAGGCGATGGCGCGTCGAAAATGGGCGTGGGTCGCGGGCAGCATCGGGCAGGGGGCAGCGGCGGCGGGGATCGTGCTGGCCGCTGTGTCGCTGTCGGGTGCCGCTGCCGGGGTGGTGATTTGCGCGTCGCTTGCAGTGCTGGCTGTGGCGCGCTCTGTTTGTTCGGTCAGCTACAGCGATGTGCTGGGCAAAACGGTCGGGCAATCGCGGCGCGGTGCGGCGACGGGAACGGCCACGTCGCTGGGGGCGGGGGCCGTCGTCATATTCGCGCTGCTTTTGATATCAGGCGTGCCTGACCGTGCGACACTGGTGATCGCTGCAATAGCACTTGCGGCCCTGTTGTGGTTGGGGGCGGGTTTTGTTTTCTCTACCCTGTGGGAAGAACCCGCGCCGGGCGAGAGGCGCGCCGCGGCGCTTGGGCAGTTGAATATCCTGCGCTGCGACCCACAACTGACGCGGTTTATCTGGGCGCGCGGACTATTGACCTCTACAGCGCTTGCGCCGCCCTACATCGTTCTGTTGGGCGCACAGGCCGGGCAGGGGACGTTTGACCGCCTCGGCGCGCTGGTGCTGGCCTCTTCGATTGCGTCATTCATCAGCTCATGGGTCTGGGGCCGCTTGGCGGACAGGTCCAGCCGTCGCGTGCTCATGTTCTCCGGAATGGTCGGGGCACTGGCACTGCTGGCAGCAGTTGCGGTGGATCTTGCGGGGGGCTTCCGATACCATTTGGGCGCTGCCCGCGGTGCTGTTCGTCCTCATGATCGCCTATCACGGGGTGCGGCAGGGTCGGGTGATCTATCTGGTGGACATGGCCCCAAAAGACAACCGCGCGACCTATACGGCTGTGTCAAATACGGTGATCGGGATCGTACTTTTGGGCTCGGGGGTGTTTGGGGCGCTGGCGTCACTGGCGGGTGCCAAAGCCACGCTGCTGATCTTTGCTTGCATGGCACTGGCGTCGATCTTTGTCACCAAGGGCCTCGACGATATCAAAAGTTGAGGGTCCGTTGGCCCGGTATTTTATTTTGTCTTGTTCATGTAAGTGTCAACGTCTGCTAGACAGGCGCGAGATGAATGTCACCGTCCCCGCAAGGGGGTAAGTCACCGGACTGAACTATGGCTCAATCGCTGCGGATGCTTCTTGCCCCCGTAAAATCTCTCCTTGGCGGCACGGCGGCTTTCATGGCTGGCAACAGCTTGCTTGGTGTGGTGCTGCCCCTTCGGATGGAGGCCGCTGAGTATCCAATTGCGCTGACCGGCGTGATCATGGCGGCATATTACCTGGGGTTGGCGTTTGGCGGGTTCAAGGCCAAACACGTCATTCTCAGGATCGGACACATCCGCGCTTTTTCAACATTCGCGGCGCTGACCGCTGCCGTGTGTCTTGCCTATGCGTTCTTTTTCAACCCGGCCGCTTGGGTGATCCTGCGAATTATCAATGGATTTTTGCATAGCGGGGATGACCACCTCCATCGAAAGCTGGCTTAATGATCGCAGCAGCAATGAAACACGCGGACGCGTCCTTGGATATTACATGCTGGCCTTTTACCTAGCTATCGCCGTCGGCCAGACGATGGTGAATATCGCCCCTATGGAGGGCAGTGATCTTTTGATGATTGCCGCTGCGTTGATCGGTCTTTCACTTATTCCTATCGCGCTTACCGGTCTTGGCGAACCCAACCTGAGTGAGCTTCGCGTTCTGGGTGTGAAGAAACTGTATAAGGCGTCGCGTGTCGGGGTGGTCGGGGCGGGTGTTGCTGGCATACTGGTTGGCTCATTCTACGCTCTTGGTGTCGTGTTTGCCCGTCAGATTGGGCTCAGCGTTACGGAAGCCGCGCTGTTCATGAGCACGGTCGTGCTTGGCGGCCTTGCAGCGCAGGTGCCGGTCGGAATGCTGGCAGATAAATTTGACCGACGGATTGTGATGTCCTGCATCCTGATCGCGGTCGGAACGTCATGGGGGGTGCTGTCGAGCTCGATTTCAAGCGATGTGCCTTTGGTGGCCCTCATGGTCATGGCCGTGGCGTTCGGCGGGGCAATCAGCAGCGTCTATCCGCTTTGTGTCGCGCAGACATTCGACCGGCTGGACCGAAAATACTATGTCGCGGCATCGGGGCGTCTGCTGATGGTGTATTCGATAGGTGCCACAATCGGCCCATTGCTCGCGTCATCGCTGATGTCCGTCTACGGCCCACGTTCTTTCTTTTTGTTCGAATCCGCCATCGCTGTGGGCTATGCAATCTTTGTTCTCGTCAGTGTCAGGATCGGGCCGAAATTACCAAAGGAAGGGCGGGAAAAATTCATACCACTTCCTGATATTTCGCCAGTTGCCATGGGTCTTGACCCGCGCACCGAACCAAATGTGTCGAAACCGCGCCGCTCGGCAAACGTAGTGCAAGATTGATCACCATCGCTGGCGATCAGAGGCTGAGCACCGCACTCGCGATGGAAAAATAGATCAGCACGCCGACTCCGTCCGAGATTGTCGTGACCAGAGGTCCACTTGCCGTTGCGGGATCAAGCCTCAACCGGTTGAGCAGGAACGGCAGTGACATACCGACGAGGCTGCCGATAAGCACAACCACGAACATTGTCAGGCCAACAGTCAGGGCGACGTCCACTCCGCCACGCCATGCACCAACAGGAAAGACGACTGCCGCCATCGGAGTTACGCGCGAAAGTTGGTGATGCCCTGAGGGGCGGCATATCATGGCGGTGTTCAGACGCCGTCGATTCTCTGCTGAGAAAAGGATATGCCACATGTCAGAGACTACCATTACCCAACTGCCCGATCCATCGGGATTTAGCACCGACGCGTTCACGGATGTCCTCCGCGATGGCGCACGCAAGTTGATCGAACAGGCGATCCACGCCGAACTGGCGACGCTCATGGCCGCCTTTTTCCGGAGAAAGGCTGGAGGACGGGCGGGCACGCCTGGTGCGCCATGGTCACCTACCCGAACGCGAGGTGATGACCGGCATTGGGCCAGTGCCCGTGAAAGTGCCGCGCGTGCGGGATCGGGGCGCTGGCGAAGACAAGATCACCTTCACGCCCAGCATCCTGCCGCGGTATCTTCGCAAAGCGAAATCGGTCGAAGAGCTGCTGCCGTGGCTATACCTCAAGGGCGTGTCCACGGGTGATTTCACCGAGGCGCTGGAGGCGTTGCTGGGTCCGAACGCCAAGGGCCTGTCTGCCAAGACTGTCACGCGGCTGAAGGCTGACTGGTGGAAAGACTACGAGGCTTGGCAGAAACGCGATCTCGGCAACCGCCGCTTTCTCTACATCTGGGCGGATGGCGTCTATTTCAAACCGAGAATGGCCGAGGAAAAACAATGCGTTCTGGTGGTTGTCGGGGCCGACGAATATGGCCGCAAGGAACTTCTGGCCATGACCGACGGCTTTCGCGAAAGCACGCAAAGCTGGCGCGAGCTACTGCTCGATCTCAGACGTCGCGGCCTGAAACAGGATCCCAAGCTTGCCATCGGCGACGGCGCCCTGGGGTTCTGGACGGCGCTGCGCGAGGCATTCGCCACGACGAGGGAACAGCGGTGCTGGGTTCACAAGACCATGAACGTGCTGAACGCGATGCCGAAATCCGTGCAGGCAAAAGCCAAGGGCCATCTGCACGATATCTGGCAGGCCGAGACAAAAGCCAAGGCCAACCTCGCCTTTGATTTCTTCGTCGAAAACTACGGAGTGAAATGGGATAAGGCGGTGGCCAAGCTGGTTAAAGACAGGGACGCGTTACTGACCTTCTACGATTATCCGGCGGAACACTGGAAACACATCCGGACGTCAAACCCGATCGAAAGCACCTTTGCCACCGTCCGGCATCGCACCAAACGAACCAAGGGGTGCCTCAGCCGCAAGACCGGTCTGGCCATGGCCTTCAAGCTGATGATGTCGGCGCAGAAGAAGTGGCGCAAGCTCGACGGTCAAAACCGCATGCCCGAGATCATCCAGGGGATTGAGTTCCGCGATGGGATCCGCCAACTTCAAGCTGCCGCCTGATCAAGCGTCACCAACTTTTGCCCATATCTCCCGCCATCGTCGCACCCAGTGCTGCCGCGACAGCCAGTTCGCGCAAGATCAGATCGCGCCAGTCCTTCATCTCGACATCGCCGGTCGCCAGCGCGCGCACCATGAGCGTGGCCGATTGCGACCCGGCATTGCCGCTGCTGTCGATCAGCAACGGCAAGAAAAACACCAATGAGACATAGGCCAGGATCATATCTTCGAAATAGGCGATGCCCGCACCTGAAAAGAGGTTTCCGAATACCAGAAGAGCCAGCCAGACGATGCGCTTGGAATAGAGCATCCCAATCCCGGCCTCGCGAAGACTCTGCGAAAACGGCACGACGGTGGACATTTTCTGAAAGTCCTCAGTCGCTTCTGCCTGCATCACATCAGTACGCATCGTCATGCGTGACAATACCAACCAATCGTCCACTTGCGTCCACCACTGGAATAGCAAGAAGGTCATAATGGGCGATTAGTTTCCCGACATCTTCCTGATCGGTGTCGAGTGTAACCGAGATTGGAGTAGGCTCCATGATCTCTTTGATCAGCGTCTCGTCGGTCGCCAGTATCAGCGTATGCAGCCTCACCGATCCGATCAGATGGTGATCATCGTCGACGACATAAGAACGATAGATGGTCTCCTTTCCGGGGGCCTGACGCCGGAGCGCTGCAATTGCGGTCGCGGCTGTCGTGTCTGCATCGAGCGTCGCGTAATCCGATGTCATAAGCGCACCGGCGCATTCCTCGGCATGGGCCGAGAGTCGGCGGATATCGGCGGCGACGTGAGGCTCGAGGTCGCTGATCATGCGGTTCTGTTCATCGTTCGAAAGCTGTTTGAAAAGATCCGCACGATCATCCGCATGCATCGCTGTCACAATGCCAGTCAGATCGGTCTGCGGAAGCGCCCGCGCAAATGTGACCTGAGTATCGAGTGGCAGGTTTTCAAAGACCATCGCCCTTCTTTGCAGGTCGATACTTGCAAGCTGGCGCGCCGCCTGTTCAAGCGGTAATCGGTAGGAGCCAAGAGACCACGTCGATGAGATGCGCTGAACCTATGAATTCCTGAATCTTAAGCATCACTGGTGTCAGTAGGATGCAGGAGATGATCTGGTGACATGTTGGGAACTTTCTGTGGCGGTGATAAGTAGCCGCTCATGGACCACGTTTCTTGTATTGGTTGAGCTGATCACACGGTCGAACACCTCCTTCAGTTTGCGCCAGGCATGCGTCCGACACTGTGCCACGCGGATTGGGTCGCCGCCTTTGCGGCAGCTGTCTGCATTTTGATAGCACAATAGACCCGACCGCGCTGACGTCCTTGATCCGTGCGGTGGAAGTTGCATTAATCTCTTCACGATGAAGCTGACGTTGGTCGAAGTGGAATGTCACGCGGCGGTTTCGAACAGCTGGGCAATGAACGCGATTTCGCCGCATACGCCGGGTTTTTGTGATGGATGTGGCCGCGTTTGATGGTTCGTATTGTTTCGATGCCGCTCAAGGTCGCCTCGGCTGTGCGCCGAGATCGAAAGCTCTGACGATACCCGAGCAGCCGTTTCAGAGCCGCGTGGTTGCTCTCGATCAGATTGTTTCGCCACTTTCGGTCGATGTGTCGGATGCTGTCGAAAAGCGGATCATATCGATGATTGATCTCTCCGGATAACGCGTCGATATGCCTGCGCCTTGTCCGTGCAGATTGTGACTGGTCGATGCAGGCGCACGCGCTCAATGGCCTTGTTCAGAAAGGCTTTGGCCGCTCTTGCATCCCGCCGCGCGGTCAGGCGAAAATCGACCATCTGTCCGTTCGCATCAACAGCGCGCCACAGATACCTCCACGTGCCACCGACGCGGATGTAGCTCTCGTCCACATGCCAGTCGAGACTCGCGCGGCGCAGATGTTTTTCGGTCCGCTTGGTTAGCTCTGGTCCGAACTTCTGCACCCAACGATACCCTGCCCTCAATCTTACCACACTGCACGGCGGCGCGCAGCTGCCGCCGCGAACGCAACAATTCGACTGGGGCGCCAAGGGTCGGGTCATTGAGCAACACATGCAGCAAAGAAATCGCCGCTCCACTGAAAAACGCAGCGTCTTCAAGGCAGTCTGGTGTCTGATGATCGAAGATCCAGAATGGCAGGATCGGCGTTGGGAGCGCATTCGGAGCGTGCTTGAGCGACTGGTTCATAAAAAGCGGCCCAATTCACAACGGCGCTTTATGCTATTGGACAGGTAGATAACCGCCTCGCCTCGCGAGATTTTTGTACGTCCAATAAGTTTGCATTATCGGACGCGAAGAAATACGCTCAGCGGTATGTCAGAAACCGACCGCAAATCGCCCTCAACACCAGCAATCGCGCCCTCGTCCAACGAGAATGGCGAGAGAGATGCTGTCGCAGGAGAGGCCATCGGGGTTCCTGACGTTGTAGCTGGATCAGGCTCGCTTGACCGGTTGGTCGACACCGCCCGCGACTACGCCCGCCAGGCCACGGCGCAAAACACCAACACCGCCTACAACGCGGACTGGGCGCATTTCAACAGCTGGTGCCGACGTCGTGGGGCGCCCCCCCTGCCCCCGTCTGCAGAGCTGATCGGCCTCTATATCGCCAATTGTGCCGCGCCCGACACCAGGACTCCTGCCCTTTCGGTCTCTACCATCGAGCGCAGATTGTCCGGGCTTGCGTGGCACTACCAAAAACGTGGTTTTGTGTTGGACCGCAAAGACCGTCACATTGCGACTGTGCTCGCGGGAATTCGCCGCAAACACGCGCGGCCACCCGTGCAGAAAGAGGCCGTACTGGCCGGGGATATTCTGGCGATGGTTGCCACCCTGCCCTTTGACTTGCGTGGACTCAGGGATAGGGCAATCCTGCTGATCGGCTATGCGGGGGGCTTGCGCAGGTCCGAGATCGTGAGCCTCGATGCGGGCAAGGACGACACGCCTGACAGCCGTGGCTGGGTCGAGATCGAAAAAAGCGGGGCGATCCTGTTCTTGCAGGGCAAGACCGGCTGGCGCGAGGTCGAGATTGGCCGTGGGTCTTCTGAACAAACCTGCCCGGTTCACGCGCTTGAGCAATGGCTGCATTTTGCGAAAATCGACTTTGGCCCGCTCTTTTGTCGTACCACGCGGGACAACAAACGCGCCCTTGATGCGCGACTGTCGGACAAACATGTCGCACGGCTGATCAAGCAGACCGTTCTGGATGCCGGGCTCCGATCAGACCTGCCTCAGAAGGAACGTCTGGCCCTCTTCTCCGGTCACTCCCTCCGCGCCGGACTGGCAAGCTCTGCCGAGGTCGACGAGCGCTACATCCAGAAGCAGCTGGGTCACGCCTCGGCTGAGATGACTCGCAGATATCAGCGCAGACGTGACCGGTTTCGCGTGAACCTGACCAAGGCGGCGGGGTTATGACGTTCGCGCAGCAGTTCTTTGACCTGCGAGAAATGGCGCTGGTTGTTTGTCACCAAAACGGCATCAGGCGACCGCGCGCCCCTCTCACATCAGGTCCAGCGCCCTCGGGATGGCCAGCGACAGCGCGGGCCAGCAGGTGGTGACCAGCATCACCGGGAACGCGACGAAGGTCATCAGCCCCAGCAGCTCAAGCATCACCGCCTGCATGATCGGCGCGCGGGTGATCTTGCACGACAGGAACAGCGTCGGCGCCACCGGCGGGCTGTTGGCCCCGATCACGACCGAGCAGCCGACGATGGCCGCGAAATGCACCGGGTCCACGCCATTGGCCACCATCAACGGCAGGAACAGCGGCGCGATCACGACGGTGACGGAAATATCGTCCATCAGCGCCCCCGCGACGATCAGCACGAGGTTGACGATCAGCAGGGCGCCGATGGGGCTGGTCACGACGGACTGGACCGCCTCGGTCAGGTCCTGCGGCACCCGCTCGAACGCCATGATGCGCGAGATCATGAACGAAAACAGCAGGATCAGGATGATCGTGCCGGTGGTTTCGGCGGCCTGCACCACGCTGCGGCCCAGCGTGCGCCAGGTGAATTCGCGGTAGATCAGCCCGCCCACGATCAGCGCGGCGACGGCGGCGACGGCGGCGGCCTCGGTCGGGGTAAAGATCCCGCCATAGATCCCGCCGAGGATGATGACCGGCAGCGACAGTCTTAAACAGCGCGTGCAACGTGACCTTGCCAAAGCTCTCGCGCGGGCCGGCATCCTCGGGTGCGGGCAGTTCTTCGAACGCGCGGCCCACGAGGAACCGATTATAGAGGATCAGGCCGATGATCAGCAGGATCGCCGGGCCGATGGTGGCGGCGAAGCAGGCGGCAACCGATTGGCGCGTGACCACGGCGAACAGGATCATCGTGATCGAGGGCGGAATCAGGATGCCCAGCAGCGACGAAATTCCCAGCAGCGCCGCCACCCGTCCCCGCGGGTACCCCCGCGCGACCAGCGGTTCGGTCATGATTGACCCGATCGAGGCAATGGCCGCTGTCGCCGTCCCCGCAATGGCGCCGAACACGCTGGAGGACAGGACCATCGCCGTGCCCATGCCGCCCCTGCCCGTCGCCATCCGCTCGATGAATGAA
>NZ_VCNH01000004.1 GCF_024355225.1 Roseovarius sp. M141 | reverse complement strand
GCCATAGGGGATGCTGGTCCAAGTTGGATCTACAGATATGATTGGATGGATCACCGACCATATCGAGGCTTCTGTGGCACCGCCGCCGGAATAGACTTCGGCGTTGGGAGCGAACTTGAAGATCCGTTCCGGCAAATCGGTTGGAATCCAGTCGCCGCTCATGAAGACGGTCTTCAGCGACGGGGCTTTGTGTTTATGCGCGTCCAGATAGTCGCAATATACTCCTATGATCGCGGGTACGGAGTTCCATACCGTCACTTGACGCCGTTCAACTAAATCGTGGAAATGTGCTGGATCTTTCTTGCGTATGTCGGATGCGGTCGTGACCAGGGTCCCTCCAACTGCAAGTGCGCCGAAGATGTCGAAAATCGACAGATCAAAGGCCAAATCCGAAATGCCGAGGAAAACATCATGTCTGTCCAGGCCGAAACGATCAATCATGTCACGGACCGTGTTAACTGCGCTTTGGTGGGAGATCATGACGCCTTTGGGCGAACCCGTCGTTCCAGACGTGAAGATTACATAGGCGAGATCGTTCGGAGAGCACGGGGCCGTGACTGGTTCGCTTTCGGGCAGCGCGCCGTTGATGCACACAGTGGTGATCCCGACCAGCGTCTTAATCGCAACGCGCTCGGCGCCTGTCACCAACACTCTTATCCCAGCTTCTTGCACCAGTGTTTCAAGGCGAGCGGGCGGAAGGTCGGGCGGTAATGGTACGAAAGCGGCTCCGGCACGCAAAACACCTAAGACCGCGGCGATTTGGTCAGGGCCGCGCTCGATACTGACGCCGACCAAATCTTGATACTGAACACCCGCCCGTTGGATTTTGGCCGCTATAGCGTTGGCGCGGGCGTCCAAGGCCCGATAGCTAAGCGCATGATCAAGACCGGCGACGGCAGTCGCGTCGGACTTTGAGAAATCGATCAGTGCATGGAGCAAATCGGGGCCGGGAAAGGAATCTACGGTCTCAAGATTCGACCGTTTTGAAAGGTGTTCAGCTGGAGTTTTAACGAGTTCGTACTGGCCCCAAACTGAGTCGTCGGTCAGAGTTTGCTCCATTATGGAGCGGAACTGCGAGAACATCGCCTCCACATAGCCGTTGGGAAAGGCGTCTTTGGCGTAGTCCCAGAAGATCTCAACGCCGGCGCCAGATTCTGTAACCTGACAGTCGATCGTCACCTGCGGCGTTTGTGATATCGCATACACGGGTTTCCCCAGACGCCCGCGCCCTGCCTCTCGGGAGCCGCCCAATGCACTTGTGAAAACCACAGGCATAAGGCGCATCGCGCCATCGCGTTTGCTTAACTCGCGCATGATTTCGGTAGCGCCGAATTCGCTATGGTCGAGATCCTCCCAGAGCCGGG
Organism: Roseovarius sp. M141; assembly: GCF_024355225.1. Classification (NCBI taxonomy): domain Bacteria; kingdom Pseudomonadati; phylum Pseudomonadota; class Alphaproteobacteria; order Rhodobacterales; family Roseobacteraceae; genus Roseovarius; species Roseovarius sp. M141. The sequence continues at coordinate 105,151 of NZ_VCNH01000004.1, read as the reverse complement.
CTTGGAGCGCCTTCGCACGTTCCTCGAAAGTGTGAGCGTCGCGCCGATTCACTTCTAGCAGCGACAGGTCCGTAAAGCAGCCAACAATGTTCTCGACATCCGGGTGCAAAGGACGCCGATTGAACCGGGTTAGGTTCAGTGTGAAGTCGTCGACGCCGCTCCAATGAGAGATGACTTCAGCAAACGTCATTAGCAGAACGCTGGACGGCGTCAGCTGCCGCTCGCCAACAATGCAGCAAAACCGATCCCAGCGACAGCGAGGCACGTCGAGTTGCAGTCGGGCGAACCGCCGTGAGTCGCCCTCAGCTCCGTGTTGCTGGGTAAGCGGCGGTGCGGGCGGGAGTGCGTCGAGGCGGGAAATCCAATAGGTTCTCGCCCGCGTCTTCAAAGCATTTAGATCCTGCGTGGACCGATTCACATAGTCTGCGAACGTGATTCTAAGCGGTGCGAGTTCTGACGCCGGGTCTTCAAGGAGCTGATCGAGTTCGTTCGAAAGTATGTCGAAGCTGCGGGCGTCCACGATTATTGTATCGAAACCTACGTGGAGCCTGTGACGCGAATCCGAAAGCCTGGTCGCCCGAACATCGAAGAGCGGCCACTGCATGCAATCCATGACCTGATGAGACATAGACTGGCGGGTCTCATCTAGATGGCGCTCACGATCCTCAGTGGAATCACAGCTCGCATCGTAGACCTTGATCGCATAGTGTGGAGCAGGATTGAGGAACTTTTGCCGGCCTTCGGCCGTGATGACGGTCCGCAACGCTTGGTGCCGTTCGATCAACCTATTCCAGGTCGCCTCGACCTGATCCATCTCCAAGTCTTCGACATCGAACTCGGCATAGCCGAAGGCTGCGACAGACCCCATGCTGAATTCGGATGAACGTCCGATCCAGTAGGCCTGTTGAACGGGGGTGAGCGGAACCTCGTTAGGCGCATCGGCGGCGGGAATCAATGGCGACTGTGTGGCTTCGATGGCAGCGGTGTTCCCTTTCCGGCGCTTTTCAAGAAGAGCGCGCTGTTTTGGCGAGAGTTGTCGAAGCCTTGTATTCAGCTTGGCTTCCTTGGATCTCTCGTTGTTTCCGGATGTTTCATTTGGCATCAATTTTCTCACTCAAATTGCCAGGCCACTGATCTAAGAGATCGAGCAAAATAGCCGTCGAATCCACGTCGGTCTTAGTAAGCGGGCCATGGCCGGTGGCTTCCAGGGCATCTATGAGTAGGGTGCGAAGAGCAGGCTGCGCCAACAGCCCTAGGATGATTTCTCGATCGTGGCCTCCATAAAGGACGCCGCTCAGGTCGGCGCAGATTTTTTGCGCCAATCTCGATGCCCGTGAAACAGGCGAAGTCAGTTGTCCGCTGGGGCGCGGACGCGCTGGAAAAGTGGCGAGGTTGAGGCCATAGCTTGGAAGGGGCGAGGCGTCATGGATTACACAGATCAAATCCGGTTCGACGCCTGGCGGATCGCCGTCCGCCAGTGCGACTCGCAGGGCGATTACGGTCTGAAGCCGCTCCACCTTAGACGCTGGCGACGATGTCCAGTCTGTCGAGCGAACCTCCACAGGCTGAGAGCGCCTAGAAAACGGGACGGTTTTGGCGGGAGACTTTGAGAAGGCGACGTCGAAGGTGTCCGGAGTCTGAGAGAAACGCGCTTGCACAAAATGGAAACCGCGGGCTTGCATCACATCACGAAGACGGTCGAAGTCGAGCAAATGGTCCGGCTGTGCAGCCGCCTTTTTCAGAATGTCGATTGTCGCGCCAGGCAGAATCTCATCTGTCGCCCGCTCGCATGCGCGCGCGTCCAGAACGCGGCGATCCGCAAACGCCTCGATCACAATGTCCTGAAGATTGCCGGAGGGAATGAGCTCATCGAGCTGTTCCTCTCCCAGGTGGAGCTGCCACGAAACCCGGTTCTGAGCCGCCTGGCGGTCCGCGCTGGTCCGTTTGTAGACGACCCCATCGAAGAGCAAAGTCGCTGCGGCGGTGTCTTCCAGACAGACGCGGGGCTGAACCAAGACAGCGTCAACGCCCGGCAGGGACAAGCAAAAATCCTCAAACCCTTGTGGGCTGACCGACAATTCAACACCGAGCCGGCGCGCGTTCTCTACAAAATGATGCGCGTGACTAGCCGGTGTGTCCGGCGCCGCGCAGGCTAGAAAAGACGACGCCGCTGAGGCAGAAATAAGATCATCATTGCGCAGACCGCACAGGATCAATCTTCCGTCCGCTCGTCCGAGGCCCAGTAGCCGGTCGATGAAGGTCATAAGATGTTCGCACCCGGGGAGGCAGGCGACCACCGTGTCGACAATAACTGCGCCGAAGTGTTCGGCGGGCAGGGCGCCAATCGCTTCGATCTGGTCTAAAGAGAAAACAGTCGTCTGCTTTGCAAAGCTAGTGACTCTGATTGCGAGCGGGGCGTCTGTCGCTGCGCAAACGACCAAGATGCACTCGTCCTCGTGAATCTGCGAGATGACCCAGTCTAGAACTTCGGGATTGGTTTCGGCAAAATCCGTCCAATCTGATGCTATCGCGCTCCTCCATAGCGACTGCAGCGCCATTTGCGCTTTAGCCGGGGACGCCTCGGTCAGTTCGACATATGAAATGGATGACCAGATACAGTCCTCTCCCAGCGAGAACTCGGTGCGGGCAGACTCGACGTAAGGTTCAATGCGCAACGCCTCATTTATCTGCTCCGCTGCCACGGGACCCGACGCATGATGGACAAGTTCCGGCGTGTCCATGCGGCACTCTGCTCGCCCCTCCAGGTCGGCCCGCGCGCGCAAGCCGCTCGTCGCCATAAAGCCAGCGGGTCCCGTAGCAAACGGGTTTGATCTCAACTGATAAGAGGGTGGCTTCGGCAAGCCCAACTTCGAAGCCTCGACGGCGCAGGCCAGCGACGGGCCAGCGACAAAAAGATCGCCGACAGCTCCCGGCAACGAAGGTGCGCCCGCGCCGTCGAGAATTAAAAGCTGGTGTCCCGGCGCTGGGGACCCAATCCGGTCCCAACGCGAATCGTAGAAAACGTCCGTATCCAGTTCGTGCCAGGCGCAGGGACCGGCTGCGACGGGCGGCCAGAAGGCCCTCCAAAGTGCGACGCCGGGAAGGGTGGCGCGCCACGTCCGCGCCAGACGCTCTGTGATCGGACCTGCCGAGACGAAAACCGCACGAAGCTGATGCGTCAGGCCGGGGTTGACTTCGAATTCGTTCAACAAGAGACGTAGAAATTCCGGACCTGAATGGATCACGTTTGCACCGTCCTTGAAAACCCAATCTCTTATGGTGCTGGCATTGACTGCATCGTGAGGCGACTGGGTTACCCGGGCGCCAATGGACAGTCTCGTCATGGCGACGCAGAGCGATTCCATGTCATGACCCTGACCGAGTTGGAGAACGTGATCCTTTGGCCCAAGACCAAAGTGATCGATAAGCGCCGCGCAGCCGGCGGTTACCGCGTCGGCGGTGAAACGGGCCGTTGTTTCGGGCGCGCCGAACCGCTCGGCTGGCACGGAAACGGCGACCGCATCACCGTCTAGTAGCCCGCGCCAAAGGCGGAGCCATGGCTGATCTGGTGACGCCGCCGTGGGCGCAAGCGCCGCCTTGATCAACGGGAACGACCATATTTCGCCATCAGCGTCGCGCCAAACTCTCTCATCGGGATCCCCATTAGCCGGCCGGGGGCATGACGGTGACAACGGTGCGCTGTCGAACTCTGCGCTTCCCAATACACTGAATTTCGTCCGGTCTTCGGATGAAACAGGCGGTAAGTCAGACAAACGCGTGTCTGGTTCGTCAGCGACGGTCGACAAAATCGCTACAAATTGATCGATCAAGGCCTGCGCCGCCGCGTCGCCGAACAGATCGGTCTTGTACTCCCACCAGCCTTCAAGTCCGGCTGTCTTTTTGAGGTCGGGCAGGCGCTGCCACATTACTAGACCCATGTCGTAATCGGCGGTGCGCGTGTTACGGTCTGGGACGCTGAGCGCGACGTCGCCAAAGTCGGTTTCAGGCCGCTCGGCCGATTGAAAAACGAAGTCGACGCTGTAGAGCGGGTCGTCAAACCCTCGCTTTCGAGCCGGAGCAGCAAGGCGCGAGACGCGGCCAATCGGCAAGGCCTGGTGTTCGTAACTGCGCAGCGTGACCCTCCGGATCCGGCGGAGGTGGTCGCGAAACGTGTCAGCGCCGCTTGCGCGACTACGGATTACGACTGTATTAACGAAATAGCCGATCAGGCCTTCGATACCTTTCGTGGTCCGGTTGGAAATCAATCCGCCGACAGTCAGGTCAGATTCGCCGGATCGGCCGTGAATCAAGGCTGTGAGGGCAGCCATTAGTACCATGAAGAGGGTCGCGTCTTCTTGCTTGCCGAACTCTTGTAGGGACAGCGTCAATGTGTCCGAGACGCTAAAAGATATAGTCTTTCCCTTGTCGCTGGGTCCGGACGGCGGCGTCACTTTGGTTGGACGCACATGCACGGTTTCGGCGTCTGCGAGTTCGTTGCGCCAGTAGGCCTGAAGCTTTTCGAGCCGTTCGCCGCGCAGAACACGGTGCTGCCAGGCCGACCAGTCCGCATATTGAACCGGGAGGGTGGTGAGCGACAAGCTCGCGCCAGCTTGCAAGTCCTTGTAGTGCGCCGCCAGCTCATACACCAACATGCCTGTCGACCAGCCGTCCCACAGGATGTGGTGCGCGGTGACGAGCAATACATGATCATCAGCGGCAATGCGCGCCAAGCTCGCCTTTATCAAGGGCACCTGTGTAAGCTCAAAGCAGTGTCGAGCGTCGGCGAGGCCGAACAGTTCATAACTCGCCCAAGGATCATTCTCATTAGAGAAATCGATCAAGGTCATTGGGGCCGCGAGCGTCTCGTTGGAATATTGGTAAAGCTCAGCGCCAATGAAGCGGAAGGAAGACCTAAGCAACTCATGTCGGTCGATGATCGCTTGAAAGGCCTGGCCAAGGCACTCGACATCGATGGGACCGCGCAGGCGGGCAGTAAGCGGAACATTGTGAAGGAAAGATCTGGGCGACGTCGCTCGATCCCAGAACCACATCCTCTCCTGCGCTAGGGAGGCCCTCAACGGAGCACCGCGATCCACGGCGACGACACCGCCATCGTAGCCGTACCCACGCTCGCGCAGGAGAGATTCGATTAGGTTCCGGCGAGCGTGTGCGTCCATCAATCCTGCCGTTTCACGAGCGCTTGTTCGATTTCGTCATCGGTCATGGCGTAGACTTCTTCCACGATTTTCAGTCGCTCCGGAATGCGGGCTTGAGCTAGTTCCGCTAACGCCGCCACGGTCGGGCTGCGGAAAAAGGTCTCAATTTCCAGATCAAGGCCAAGCTCTTCTCGAAGCCTGGCGATGGCGAGTGTTGCAAGAAGAGAATGCCCGCCGATATCGAAGAAGGACGCATGGGCATCGTCGACGGGGGAACTGAGAACATCCGCGAAGATTTCAGAGATGACCGTTTCGGCAAAACCGGCCGGCGCACGTCTTGGACGCCGCCTCTCAATCGACAGAGCTAACAGCGCTTTGCGATCGACTTTGCCGCTTGCGAGCATGGGTAACTGCTCGACGTCATGAAGATTTGAGGGTACGGAGTGCTTTGGGAGAATCTGCGCAAGCGCCGCCAGAACCGCGGGGCAGTCCAGTGCTGCATCGCCCTCGACGAAAGCTTCCAGTCGCTGGTTGACGCCAGATCCAACCACCAAAGTTGCGGCTCGATGAACCGAGGACTGAGACATCAGAGCAGCGTTCACCTCGCTTAGTTCGACACGATGCCCAAGGATCTTGACCTGATCATCGACCCGACCAGCAAAGATCGCTTTCCCGTCCTCGCGCAGTCGAATGAGATCGCCTGACAGGAATACACGTCTCCCAGGTTCCTGCGCGCGCGGATCTGGCCGAAAACGTTCTGCGGTTTCCGCCGGGGCGTTTAGGTATCCTCGCGCCACGGTGTCGCCACCGATCCAGAGTTCGCTTTTGATTTGTCCAAGCGGTAGGGGCACCGTGTCGTCTGGTAATACGCTCGCGCTGGAGAGGGCTTGACCAAGACCCGCAGCATCGCCGGAGAGGCTATCCGCATCGAGAACTTGCGCGAGGGCTCCCACGGTGGTTTCCGAAGGCCCATAATGGTTGATGACTGAAAGACTGGGGGCGAGCGACCAAACCGTGCGAACCAGACCTGCCGGTAATTCTTCTCCCCCCAATATCAATCCTTTGGCCGGCAGAGCGGAGACGTGTTCCGATTGGAGGATCATCGACAGATGGGAGGGGGTGATCTTCAGGTAATCGACAGCCAGCTTAGTATTGGCCGCAGCGAATTTCTCCGCGCTCAATCGCGCTTCTGGCGGTAACACCACCACTGTACCGCCGGTCCAGAGCGCGACCAGCCATGACGTCATGCCCAGATCGACCGAGGGCGCGGCTGGCGACGCGTGCCGATCCGCATTTAGCGGTTTCAGTAGCTCCGCCATGGCCCGCGCATAATGCGCCAGATTGCCGTGCTCCGTCGCCACGCCCTTAGGTCGTCCTGTCGTCCCGGATGTGAAGGTGACGAAGGCGAGGCCTGAGAGAGTGGACCGGAGTGGAGGGTCGATCATAGCGGATGACCCTGGCGGCGGCGGAAACGACAGCATTTTCACGCTGTCGGGAGCGGCATATCCTGGCGTTAGCCTTACGGCGAACCGAACCCTTGAAATCTCTATCTCGGCATCCGCACGCTTCTGAGGGACCGTCGGATCAATGGCGAGGCACACACCACCCGCAATCCATATGCCCAGTACCGCCGTATACCAATCTACGGTCTGGTCCGAGTAAATTGCCACGACATCTTCGGCGGCGAGGCCAACATCGGCTAAATAGCCTGCGAAGGTCAATGCTCGGTCTAGAAGTTCTTGATAAGACACTTCCTTGTCCTGAGAAAGGATGGCAGGTTGATTGCCAAGCTCCTGGGCATGAAGCCTGACTCTTTCGACTATGCTCGCGGGCGGCGTAGTCTCCCGCCGCCTGCCGTTCAGGCCAGAAAGGAGCTGCATGTCGTCTTCGCTAGTTGAGGCTGGCAATCGGGACAGCGGCGCCATCGGTGCCGCAAGCGCCGCGTCGAGAACAGCCAGAAACCGTTCGATCAGCTTTTCCGGCTGGGCCAGGTAATAGCTGTCACCAGTTTCGGGTTGTTGAATTTCGAGGTGCAGGTCGTCCCCCTCGGGTCTAACCCATAGCGTTGTGTCGGATGGCGCTGGCGGCATTCGAACGCTTTCGACTTTTACGCGATAGGCGCCGTCCGTCCGCTCTTCTGGCAAGGCCTGCATTCGAAAGCCAGCGCTCGGCGAACCCCGACTTGAATCAAATTCAAAGAGATGCTGTTCAGCGCTACTGTTTTCAACCATTTGAAGTCGCGCGGCCTCAATGATCGAAGTATCCGACCAAGCAGTGGTTTTGACTGGGGCGAAAATCTCAACCGGACCGGCCAAATCGTCCAACTCAGGATAAATACGGCCGTCAAAGCAAAACTGAACTATCGCGGGGTTAATCGGCGTGCTTGCCAGCGTGCGGGCCCAACACACCAGCATAAGCGCCGCAGGGTCGACCCCATGATGGTCGCAAATATCATAAACAGCCTTGGTCCGCTGTTTCCCGATTGCCAGACTCGCGGGCTCTGCGCAGTCTATACAGGTCAATGCGTCAAGCGGGCCCGCGCCTGCTCGGGTTCTTTCCTGCCAAAAGGCGTCCGCTCTATCCTGAAGGTCCTCTAGTTGCTGATTGAACCACTCACTGGCGTCAGCATATTGAAGGATGGGCTCGGCAACGCTGGATCCAGCGCATAACGCGAGAAAATCGCGTGACAGGATATCGACGGCGGCGAGATCAAGAGCGAGTGCGGACAGGGTTGCGGTCAGCCTCCAACCTTCTTTGCTCTGCGTGATCTGAAGGCTAATTTGGGAGAAGCTATCACTTTCTGGTTGGATGACCTGAACCGGGAAGCGGGAGGTTTCCGGGCACTTGAATTGCGTGCGAAGGACCTCGTGTCGATCAATAAGCAGTCCGAATTTCTCGCGCAAACCAGCCTGGTCGATTGGACCCGACAGTGTCATGGTGAAGCAGATTTGCTCCCGGTCAGAGCCGGAACGCACCATATGCCGCTGCTGAGGAGATAGCCTGAAGCCTTGCTCTTTTATAGCCATACCGCTCCTCAACTCGCCATCGCCACCAGCACCCTGCGTTCGCCCTCGAATGGCCGGCGCCCATGGGCGAGGCGCTGATTATCCAGCATCAGAACGTCTCCACGGCGCCATTTCACATCATAAGCGCAAGTCTCATAGGTTTTATTGATGTATTCAACCATGTCAGGCGCGATTGCGCTTCCGTCGCCGAAATACGCGGCGCGGGGCAATTCCGATTCCTTGAAACCGCTCTGGATCGCAGCCTGGACTGAGAGGGGAAGCGCCGAGGTGTGAAAAAGGTTCGCCTGATTAAACCAAACCCGTTGCTCGCTCCGCTCTAAGACGAGCGTTGCGGGGCGGACCAGTGTTGTTACGAGCGTGTCCTTACCAAGCCATTCAAAAGACGCGCCCTGACGTATGCATTCCGCCTCCACCACGGCCGGGTCGGTCGTTCTAAAGCTGTCCTGCCAGCTGAGATCTAGGAGTCCATCATATCGACGGACATACAGAACGCCCTTCTCCTCAAATGAGGCTCGGATTTCCTCCGGAAGGCTTCGATAGACCCGGCGGCTGTCGGCGATCGGTGTTGCGCCACCTATGTTAGAGGGCATGTCGCAATAAAACCAGATCCGGGTCGGCCATCGCGCTGCGTAGGACATCTCGTTATGCAAAGGGATTTCCTGATCGCACGGGTATTCGGTCGAGGTGTACACCTGCGCTTCAACGAGGCTTCTTGGCGTGGATCCAAAAGAATAATCCAACAATTCGTCTGAGATGCTTTGCACAACTGTTTTAAATCGCGCTTGCGTCATGTCGAAACCTCGAAACAAGACGCCGCCGTGGGCTTGGACCATCTGATCGAAGGCGCGACGGGCACTGGTAATCCAATCCTCGAGGCTGAGGCCGTCTGTTTTGGCCAAGACATGCGGAATGAGCCGCCCGTCACCAGCCGGCAGGGTTTGAGTGAGCCCCTCGTTGAGGTCTAGGGCGCGCCGTTTGCCTGAAATTTTCAATTCAGCCGGCCTTTCTTCATCGGCATGATCGTCAATAGTCCTTTTAAACCGTTTTTCTTTCACGATTGAAAGTTGAATGTAGCGTCAGGCGCGTTTATCCAATTCGTCCTCCTGTCGGTGTCTATTGTTCACGCAGAGATGGCTAAAGAAACGCGCGATAATTGGCCTTGGTGGACAGTGCGGTTCTTTAGTTCTTCACCGTCATACATTCTAAATTCATGCTTAGGTTAGAACACCTTCCCACACCGCAGATCAAGACGACAAGGGGTCGTTCCGGTTGTCTACCGCAGTCGGTCCAAACGCCCGCTTGGTGAAGCCGATGATGGTAATTCTCGGGATTTTGTTTGTTGAGGGCGCACAAAATAACATAAACTTCATTATACGACTTTATACTTAGCGTTGCGATAGTATATTATTGTATGTATGCTGAACTCCTATCACGGAGGCTCCACAGCATGCGCCATTTACTCATGAAGCTCCTCCCCTCGGTTGCAGTCGCTTTGACCGCGACAGGTTCTTCGCTGCCAATACCCGCCCGCGCGCAGACATACCCGATCGATTGCGCGATCCTCCTGTGCCTGTCTGGCGGCTGGCCTGCTTCCGTCCCTTGCGCCCGAGCCCGCGCCGAATTTATTCGGCGGATTACACCTTGGCCGGTCGAACCACCGCTGCAAATCTGGCGCTGTCCCATGGGCGCCTCCTACGAGAACGATCGGTTACAAAACAACGCTGGCCGCATCTTTGAAGCCTTGTACCGAACCGACAGCCGTCGACCGCTTCAATCCTTGCCAGTAGATAATCTCGTTCCCACCGACCTCGCCCTGCGGCTCGTTCAGGACCGCGCGGACATCGATATCAGCGGGCCAGAGTTCAATTTCGTGCGGTCCATCCGCGTCTTCGATGTACGGTATGCACGACAGCACGAGTCCGGGCGCGATGGGGATTGTAACCGAAGCGCGACCGTGGTCCTCGGCACCTACGGGACCCAAGGCGATTTCTCATGGCAGCGATCTTCGATAACTGCCCTGCCCGAGGCCCATGTGGGACTTGAACGTTGGGGCGAGCATTGCCCTGGCATTTATCACCGATCCGTCTTCGTCGATTGGCGTGATTATGAGGGCAACTACGGGTTCGAGCAGGTGAACTACTGACCTGCCGCCACGTAGATTTGTCTCGGAAGACGGATTCTTTGGCGTGTACGACCGCACCGCATACGCGTCGCGGTCCACATGCTGTTTGGCGTTTCGGCAAACACCGCGGGTTCGCTCTGTTCACTCGTCGTCGCTTCTTGCGATCCTCGTCAGCGTATCGAAGTCGATTTCTTGCTTCTGTTCGTCACTTATATCCGGCCGGGTTTCCGATACCGGCTGGGGCCCTTGGACGTCCCACATCACCGCATGTGAGCCTGTACTCCAGCGATAAACCCAACCAACAACACTGCACCCATCGGTCCCGATCAGATTGGCGATCGCGACGCCCTCACCCCTATCATCGTTCACTGTTTACTGACTTCCTGCACTGTGGCGCTGCGAATTGCGGCGTGGGATTGCAGAGCGTTCACTACGACCGCGCGCCGGGCTTCTTTGATGTTGGCTACCTGGTCCTCGATGAGGAAATGATCATCAGACCGGGAAAGTGGGTTCCCGTGTTCTCAACAATTCATTGGCTTCAAATCCTGTGGTCGGGCTCCGTGGCGGCTTCAACGATCGCCAGAACCTCGAACGGGTCAAAGCCGATGGCGCGCGCCAAGACGACCAGCTCGACAACGTCGACCCGGCGCTGGCCGCTCTCAAGGCGGGCAATAAGGGACTGGTGGCATCTGAGCCTGTCTGCCAGGTCTTTCTGACCAAGGCCCGCTTTGACACGGGCGTCGACCAACGCCTGACAGAGTGCCACTTGTCCCTTGCTTCTGATTGTCTTTGCCACGCGTCACATACCTTTTGTGACGTCGCTAGCGGATGAAATCTGTTATCTAAAAAGTAGATATATGAGGGTGTTATCGGCGTCTGGTTTCCATGGGCTGCAAGTCTGATGCTCCCGAGGTTGCCCATCAATCCCCTACCAATTGTAGAAATCGGCCGTAGTCCTCACTGACCTCCCTCGCTTCCTCGAACGCGCGGGCGCGTTCGCCGTCGAGGCACCGGAAGTAGCTCTGGATATCCTGAATGTAATCTTCGAAGTCCCCGCGGATGATGTCCGCATAGTCCCGCGCCGCCTGCGAATCGCTGGGCAGGAAAGGACGGGCAGGGGCAAAGCAGGATTCCGCCAAAACCGGCCCCGGAACACAGATCAGAAGGACCATAGCTTGCAATGGGCGCAGGCCTGTCAACCTTGGGTTTCTCAAACCTGTTATCTCCTTGATCGCGGACACTAACCGTGACTAGTGTTTGCGTAACCAAAACTACAGCTACAGCACGATATTACATCTTGCGGTTGATAGTATACTATCGTAACTCTGGGCTTCAAGTGGGAATGCCCAGGGTTGCGCCATTGGAGAAAGCGTGAGCCGGGCCATGAACTGGGACATCGAAGCACCAAATGTGGTTACGGAAGCCAGGTTCCGCGAGCTCGTGGAAAGCGGCCATAGCGCAGAAATTTTGTGCCAGGAGTCGGCACATAAGAAAGGCCCCAGCTATTACGGGGCCTGGATCATGCGCGTTGTCTCTGATGACGGGGTGGAAAAGCTCCTCGTCACCGCCCGCACGCGGACGACCTACAACGATATCAAGATCCGCGAGTTCAAGACGATCTCCGGCGTGGTGTCTTTCTTCATTGGCCTTGGTTTTACGCATGTCGACCTGCCGCTTGAGGCGGGTACAAGCCGTACGCACAAACTCACCCGGCCAGACAAAGCCCCCTCAGACAAGGGCGCTGGCAACTAACCTCGTCTGTCTCTGGCTGGTTGCCGCGCCAGCCTCAGCGCAAATGGTCCTGGTCATGGAGAGCGACGGTTCTCTGACCCCGTCGCGGTCTCAGAGCGGTTTTGCCCGGAACTACAATGACGGCGTTGGTCAGGGATCGGCGTCCGATGGTTTGGCCATTCTTGGTGAGACGGAAGCAGCGCCCAACCCTGACGCGCTGAGGTTTGCGGCACTCGCCCAGCCAGCACTCCTGCCCCGCGCAGACCTTCTCTCGGACATCGAGGCAACAGCCCTGCGTTATGCCGGCCATCCCGGTTTGCGCCGCGCGGGACTGTCCGTCACGGATTGGCTAGCTCTCTACCGGGCCAATATCGAAGTGGAGAGCGCCTACAGGCAGGATGCCATCTCGAGCGCGGGCGCCATTGGTCTGGGCCAATTGATGCCCATCACTGCCCTTGATCTCGGCGTTGACCCGCGTGACCCCCAACAGAACCTGGAGGGCTCTGCCCGCTACCTCGCGATGATGCTGGAGCGCTTCGGCGATCCGCATCTGGCGCTGGCGGCCTACAACGCGGGGCCGGACGCCGTGCGCCAACACGGTGGCATTCCCCCTTACCGAGAAACCCAGAACCACGTGGCCCGCGTCATGGCCGTCGTGGCCCGATTGGAAGGATCAAATTCATGAAACAGATTTCAAACCTCTTTGTCGCCTCGCTGGCGCTATTCCTGCTGATTGCCGAGCCCGCCCTTGCACAGAGCATCGATCTCTCCCCGATCCAAAGCTTGTTGCAGGGCATTGTCGATGCGCTCACCGGACCCCTTGGTGTGGTCATCGCAACGCTCGCGGTCCTTGGCATTTTCTTGAGCTGGTTCTTCAACATCATCGATCTGCGCCAGGCACTCTGGGTCCTCGTAGGCATCGCTGGTGTCGCCGCCGCCCCCACGATCGTTGCCGCGGTCTTTGCCGGTGGCTGAACGCTCGCCTCTCTTTCTCGGCCTCGTGCGCCCGCCGAAGCTTCTGGGCCTGCCCATCATGTATGCGATGGTCTGGCTCTTCGGTTCGGTGCTCTTGTTCGTCTGGGTCCAGCACATCGCGGTGCTGGGTGTCGCTGCCCTGCTCTACCCGGTGCTTTGGAAGGCTGCCGATTGGGACCCGCGTTTCATCGACGTGATGGTGACGGCGCTGCAGGAGACGCCACCCACGCGCAACAGGTCCATCCATGGCGGGGACAGCTATGCCCCGTGATGACACCCGTGATGCTGCGCTCGATGCCCGCACAATGACGCCAGACTGGTATGCGCGCGAGACCCGCCTCGCGCATATGCTGCCCTATGTGAGCCTCGTTGACGACCAGACCGTGCGGACACGGGTGAACGAACTCTTCCGCTGCATCCGGCTCGAGGGGATCAACAGCTACACGACGGACGATGCCTATCTCGACAAACTGACGGCACTTTTTGCCCGCATCGTCGCGCAGCTCGGGCCGGAATTCAGCTATTACGTCCACAAGGTCTCCAAGGCCATCAAACCTGATCTCGACCCGATCCGTGAGGACAGCTTCGCAGGCGAGGTTGACCGGCGCTGGCGCGCGAAACTCGAGACCAGCGGACTGCGCGACAAGACGCTGACGCTCACCGTCATTCACCGCCCACCCCCGAAAAGCCTCCTGCCGTTCCTCAGCCGCAGCGCGCCGGACCGGCTGAGAGAGGAGACCCGCAAACGCCTGCAGCGCCTGGGCGAGGCCGTGAACGTCTTCCTGTCCGGCCTCGCAGAGCTCAAACCGCGCCTGCTGTCGGCTGCATCGGGGGAATTGGTGGGGTTTCTGGGCGCGCTGAACACGGGCACCGAGCTGCCGCTCTACCCTGCAAACACCTACGGCTTTTTGTCCGTCAACGTCGCCAATACCCGCGTGACGTTTCATGGCGATCATTTCGAGCTCTCGGAAGGCGTCGTGGGGCATCGCTACGGCAAGAGTTTCACCATTGGGGAATACTCGGAAGGCACCTCCTGCACCATGTTCGACATGCTGAACCTGCCGGTCGACATGATCGTGACGCACTCCTTCACGCCGATCAATTCGAACCTCATGGCGGGCCGCATCAAGCGGCAAAAGCGCCAGATGCAGGCCAGCCAGGACGCCGCCCTCTCGCTTCTGGAAGCCCTCGACATCGCCGCCGATAATCTCGAGGCCAAGCGCCAAAGCTTCGGCGAGCATCACATGGTCGTGACGCTCTTCTGCGAGACGCTCGAAGAACTGCAAACCCTCAGCGCTGAAATCGTGAACGCCGCCGCGACCGAAGGCGTGAAGATGATCGGCGAGCGGGTCGCCGCAAAGGCCCATTACCTCAGCCAGCATCCCGGCAACCAGCCCAAGCGCGTGCGTGCCAGCGCCGTCACCAATCGCAACTTCGCGGATTTCGCGGCCTTCCACCGGACACAGCTCGGCAAACCTGCAGCACTTACCCCCTGGGGCCGGGTCGTCACCTATCTGCCCACGCCGGAGCAAAGCGCCTACCGGTTTTCCTATCACGAGCAGGGCGCGCCCGACAAAGAACCCACCAGCGGGCATACCCTGATCATGGGGCGGCCCGGGTCGGGCAAATCGGTGCTGTCGGCCTTCCTGATGACCCAAGCCCGTCGAGCAGGGGCGCGGATCTTCGTCTTCGATTACCGTCTTGGCATGGAGATGGCGGTGCGCGCCAATGGCGGGCGCTACGCCTCCCTGAACGCCGGCCAGCCCACGGGTCTCAACCCGCTCTGGACAGAGACCGATGCGCGCGGCACCGCCTGGCTCTCAGACTGGCTTGCCACGCTTCTTTACCGCGCTGACAAGCCGCTCACACCAGCACAGACCAATCGCATCCAGGAAGTGGTGCGCCAGAACGCGCAGGCCTCCAATCCGGCCCTGCGGAACTGGCGGGATTTCGCATCGCTTTTTGTGTCCACCGATGATGGCGGCGATCTGCACCAGCGCCTGCTCGAGTGGACCGAAGACGGCCGCTACGGCTGGATCTTCGGGCAGAGCCTCGAGGACACGTTCTCGCTCAAGGGCGATGTCGTGGGCTTCGATCTGACCGGCATTCTCGACAGCGAGGCCGACAAGGAACGGATGGCCGTCCTCTCCTATCTTTTCCGCCGGGTCGAGCGCGAGATCGAGGACCGCCGCCCCACCATCATCGTGATCGACGAGGCCTGGAAGGCGCTCGACAACGCGTATTTCGCCGAGCGGCTGTCGAACTGGCTGGTGACAGCGCGCAAACAGAACACGGTCGCGGTGATGATGACGCAATACGCAAGCCAGCTCGAGCGCACCCGGACCGGCAAGACCATCGTCGAAGCCGTTCCGACGCAGATCCTGCTGCCCAATATTCGCGCCAATGCCTCGGACTACGCCATGCTGAACCTCACGGAGAAGGAGCTCGACGTCCTTCTCAACACGGGCAGCAACAGCCGCCTCGCACTGATCCGCGACGATCAGGGCTCAATCGTCGTCGATGCCGATCTGAGCGCGCTTGGACCCAATCTCACCATCCTTGGCGGCATGGAAAAGGGCGAAGCGCTTGTCGGCTCCGATTACCGCGACCGCCCAGATTTTTGGAGGCTATCATGATCCGTATTCTTGTCGCTTTGGCTGCGCTCGGCGCACTGGCCTCCTGCACCCAGTACCGGGAGCCGCAGGCGAATTGCTTCACATTCCTTGCGTCCACGGCACCCGTCACGCCTGATTGTGACTTCACGCCCCTTGGCACCCCGGAGGGCGACGTTGAAGTCTAGCCTGCCTCATATACTCGCGTTTTGCCTGCTGCCCGGTCTCGGCTTCGCCCAAGGCGTGCCGACCAATGACAGTGGGCTGACCGCGCGTGACATCGTCGAGACTGGCGATCGCGAGGCTGACTTGGCCGTTCAGGCGGACAAGCTTGCCGTGCGCGAACTCATTGCCGAGATCGAACGGGAGCAGCTGGAAACCCTGCAACGCATCCTTGATGCCCAGACCAGCTTCGGCGGTCAGGGCTTGCCAGCTATGGTCACGGGGCTGGAAAGCGGCAGCGGGGATCCGGCCCGGTCAGTCGAGGCGGTCTATGGCACGGGCGAGATCGATCCCAATCCCGGCGGTGCGCAGATGTTCGGGGATACGTCTGAGACCATCGAGCAGCTCATCATCCGCGTGGCTCAGGAGACCAGCGGCTTTGCGGGAGTTGGCCGCGCAGGGCTCTCACCCGTCCAGTGGCGCGCGTTGCTGCAAGCGCTCATCTGGCAGGAAAGCCGGTTCACCATTGGGGCACGGTCTCCCGTCGGCGCCTATGGTCTCACCCAAATCATGCCTGGGACGGCCAGCGATCTGGGCATCAACCCGGAATACTATGACAGCCCCTATCTGCAGGTGCATGGCGGCGCGCGCTATCTCGCGACCCAGCTCAACACATTCGATGGCAACATCATCAACGCCCTCGCGGCCTATAACGCCGGACCCGGCCGGGTCTTCGAGTATGGCGGCGTGCCACCCTTCCGCGAGACCCAGCACTACGTGTCGGTCATCCCTGAACGCTATAACCTCTATTTGACCCGTATCGGCGGGATCGATGCGCTTGGCACGATCGACCCCGCGCTTCTGGCCAATGCCAACCTCTCAATCACCGGGCACGGCGCGGCCTTCTATGGCAACAACTCGCCCGCCGCGATCAGGCAAGCCGCCCTGCGTATTGCGGATATCGTCGAACGGATTTCCGAGACTGAAGACGTGCAGGAAAGCATCGCACTCAACACCTATGCCCGCGCCGAACTCGTGCGCCTCGTCGCTGCCCGCATCCGGCTTCAGGCCGCCCGCACCCGCGTGCTCTCCGCCGAAGAGCTGGCCCAGGCCAGCGCTCGCATGGCCGAAGGCGCGTTCATGGATTTTACGATCAGGGAGATTGAATGATGGGACATCTGCTCTTGAGGACAGCTTTGGCCACGACACTTGGGATCGGTCTGCATCTTGGCGCCCTATCCCCTGCCCTCGCGCAAGGCGTGCCCGTCGTCGACACCCAGAACATCGCGCAAAACATCCAGCAGCTCCGGCAGATGATCGAGGACGAGATCCTGCAAAACGAGCAGCTGACGCAGCTCCGCGAACAGCTTGCCACGCTCACGGACCAACTCGCGGAGCTGCAAAGAACCTACGAGGCCCTCACCCGCCTCGCCGAGCTGCCAGAAATCATTCGCACCGAGATGGAAGACGAACTCAATGGCCTGCTCGACCAGGAGTTCGGGGACATCCTCGCCACGATTGAGGCGATCAAGACTGGGGATTTCTCCGGCCTGTCCGGTTCTGGCGCAGGCGAGATCGAAACCCAGATGGACCGGGTGCTGGCCGACCTCGGCTTTGACGAGGACACCCTCTCGGAAATGGCCACGAGCGGCAATCCCGGGGCCAACCGCGTGGCGACGCAGGCCACCACCGGTGCCCTTGTCTCGGCGGCGGCCCAGAACAGCTATGAGGATGCCGGCCAGTCGCTCGAGCGGGTAGACCGCCTTGTTGGGCTCATCGACGATATGGACGAACTCAAGGAAAGCATCGATCTCAACACGCGCGTGACCGCGGAGCTCGCCATTGCGTTGGTCGCCATGTGGCAGCTCGAAGCTGTGCAAACCGTGGGCGATGGCACGGGCGGCGTGATCGATGCCGCGACCATCGCCGAAGAGCAGCGCTTCATGGATTTCACCTTGCCGGACCTGCGGGCCGAGTGATCGCGGGGGCATGAATGGTGGCGAGTGAACAAGAAATCATCGAGGAAGAACTGGTCTATGGCGCGCTGCGCCGCGAACGGCTCTGGCAACGCCTTGGCCTGATGGGCCTTGTCTTCGGCATCATCGGCTGTCTGAGCGCAGCAGCAGTCGCGATCCTCGATGTCGACCCGCCCCCCGTCGTTGTCCCCTATGATCCCGCCACTGGTTTTGCCCTGCCCGAGGCGTCCGTTGGGGCCACATCCGTCACCGCCAACCAGGCGATCATCGAGGCGGAGGTCTTCCGCTATGTGACCGACCGGGAGGTCTATAACCAGCTCGACAACGATCTGCGCATCCGCAGCGTCCTGCGCCGCTCGGACGGAGCTGCCGAGAGCGGGCTGCGCCAGATCTGGAACAGCGCCAACGAGAATTACCCGCCGACGGTCTATGGCCCCAATGCTCGGCTCGACGTGGAAATCCTCAGCATCAACCGGATCGGAACCAACCGCGCGACGGTCCGCCTGCGCAAGCGTCTGACCTCCATCAACGGCACCCAAACCGGGCTCTTCACCGCGACCCTTCTCTTCGAGTTCCGCCCCGAGACCCGCCGCTCCATCGATGAGGTCTGGACTAACCCCTTCGGCTTCACCGTACTCGAATATTCCATCCGCTCCGACAGATTGGAGAACTGACCGTGCTTGTGTTCAGACTGCTTGTACTCGGGATTGCCCTGCTGCCCAGCCTTGCCTTTGCCGAAGCGATCCCGCGCGGTGGTCCAAATGACAGTCGTGTGCGGCTGGCCACCTACCAGGAAGGCCAGGTCTACCGCCTCAGCGTCTCGCTCACCCATGTCACCACCATCGAGTTTGGGATCGGTGAAAGCATCCGCTCGATTATCGCGGGCGACACGGAAGGCTTCGAGATCGATGGCGTCCCTGGTGGTCAGGCATTTGCAATCAAGCCCGTCGCGCGCGGCGTCCATACCAATGTGACGGTCTACACGAACAGGCGCAGCTACTATTTCAACGTCGAGGAGGTCCGCAGCCCAACCTTCTATGTGGTGCAGTTCCGCTATCCGGAGGACGATGCGCGCCCGACCCGGTCCATCGCCGCCCAAGCACCAAACTACAATTACGGTGCCAGCGCGCGGACCGAGTTTACGCCAACCCGCATCTGGGATGACGGGACGTTCACGTATTTCGCCTTTCCGAGAAACGCACCTGTGCCCGCGATCTTCCGCTACGCGGGCGGCCGCGAGCGCACGGTCAACACGCAAACTCCTGAAGACGGCGTGATCCGCGTCAACGGCGTGAACCGCCAATGGGTCCTGCGACTGGGCGAAGAGGTGGTCTGCATCGAGGCGATCCCGCCCGCGGAGGCCACCTCATGAGCGATACCGAGAACACCGAGCTGGAAAGGCGCCTCGCCGCCCTTGAGAAAGGCAGTGCCCGCGCGCCCATAGCGGCGCAGCGCCGGTCGCCCCTTCTCGCGCTGGTCGTGGTCCTCGTCATCGGCGCAGGTGGTGCCCTGCTCTATCTCCTCTCACAGCCCGACGAAGAGGAAGCCTTGCCAACGGCCACCCCTGACGTCTTCCAAAACGAAGGGGATGGCTTTGGCGCTATCGAGACCTTGCCCCCGCCCGAGCCCGAGGTTGTGTTCGTCGGACCCGATCCAGTCGAGCCGAACGCGGAGCTTCTGGCGCAGATCACCGCCCTGCAGGCCCAGATTGAGGAGTTGCGCAACGCCCCTGAACCGGTCGTCGAGGACAACACCGCCGCCGCAGAGGCGATCGACGCGCTGACCGCTCAGATCGCGGCGCTACAAGCCGCCTCGGAAGCCGCACAGCAACGGTTCCAGGACGAACTGACGGCGCGGGATCGAAGTCTTGAACAACTCCGCATGGATCTGGAACTGGCCCAACTCGAGGCCAGCCGACCCCAACCCGCGCCAGTGGGCCCCACGGAAGATGAGCTGCGCGCACGCGAGCAAGAGCGACTGCGCCGCGAGGAAGAAGCCCGGCGCATGGCCGAACTGGAGCGCCGCGCCGCGGAGGAACGCGCCTTCCAGGAGCGGCGAATCGCATCACCCACCATCGCCTTTGGTGGGACCTCCGGAGCGAATGAAACGGCTCTGACCGAACGCACTTTTGGCGAGGTGACGGATTTCGTGCTGAACGGTGGGTTGCCCTCCACCGTGACGCAGGCCGAGGTGATCGCCAATCCCTCCAACACGATTCTACAGGGCACCATGATCCAGGCCGTTATGGAAACCGCCCTCGACAGCTCGCTGCCCGGCCAGACCCGTGCCGTGGTGTCCGAAGATGTCTACAGCGTCGATGGCGCGCGCCTCCTAATCCCGCGCGGATCCCGCCTCATCGGGCGCTACCGCGCCGGCGTGGATATCGCGCAGCGCCGCGTCACCATCGCATGGGACCGGATCATCCTGCCCGCGGGCCAGACCGTCCAGATCAGCTCCTTCGGAGGTGATGAACTGGGCCGCTCCGGCGTCACCGGTTTCGTGGACACACGCTTCGCCGAGCGTTTCGGGTCGGCCGCCCTGATCTCGCTGATTTCTGCCGCACCCAGTGCCGCCGCCTCCGAGGTCCGGGATGAGACTGCGGCCGACGTTCTCGAAGACGTGGGCGATGATCTGGCAGATGCCACGGACAGCGTCATAGGCAATTACCTCTCCATCGGCCCCGTCATCTATGTCGACCAGGGCGCCCGCGTCACGGTCATGGTCGACCGCGATCTGGAGATATTCTGAGCCCATGTCGCTGAGCTATCTCGAAACCTCCCTCGACCAGATCGACGCCGCCGCCCGCGACGATGTCATCGAGATTTGCATCAATCCAGACGGGACCTGCTGGGGCGAATTCCAGGGTGATCACTTCATGCGCGCGCTGGATCAGAAGCTAACAGCGACGGACGTGAAGGACCTCGGCAACCAGATCGCCTCCTCCGCCAATACCACCCTGAGCAAGGACCGCCCCATCGTCTCGGTTTCGATCACCTACAAGGGGCGCCCGATCCGCGCACAGGTCATCACCCCGCCCGCGGTGCTCTCGGCCATGTCGATCAGCCTGCGGTTCTTCTCAAGCCTGCCACTCGAGGGCATTGCGCTCGATTTCCTCTACGGAAAAGAGCGCAAGCTCGAAGACCTGCGCGTGGAAAAAAAGCGCGCCTTGCGCGCAGTGGTGGCCGCGGGTTTGATCGATGATGCGCTCGCCTTCTGCGTCGAGAACAAACTCAACATGATCGTCTCGGGCGGCACCTCCACCGGCAAGACCGTGGCCGCGCGCAAGATCCTCTCTCACGTACCGGCCGAGGAACGCATCGTCACCATCGAAGAAGCCGCCGAGCTTCTGCCGACCCAGCCAAATGCCGTGACCCTCATCGCCAATCGCGACGCAGAATTCCAGACCGCCGATGTGCTTCTCACCGCCACGCTGCGCATGCGCCCCGACCGGATCATCCTGGGCGAGGTGCGCGGCAAGGAGGCCATGACCTTTCTGGAAGCCATCAACACCGGCCATGGCGGGTCCATGACGACACTGCATGCCGAAACTCCGCAGCTTGCCGTGCAGCGCCTCGCGATCGCGGCGCTCAAGACCGAGATCCCGATGACCTATGCCGACATGATCCAATACATCGAGAATTCCATCGACGTTATCATCCAGGCCGGTCGCCATGACGGCAAACGCGGCATCACCGAATTCTACCTCCCCGGCGCAACTGAGATTGGAAATTCCCCATGAAGACCTTTGAATACAATATCCTGTCCTTTCCCATGACCCGCAAAACCAGCCTTGCCGACATGCAGGCCAGCCTGAACGAGAAGGGCGCAGACGGGTGGGAGGTGGTGTCGATCAGCACTTCGGAATTCGCCAATATCGGGCACACCGTTTTCCTGAAACGTGAGACCACACCCGCTGGAGTCACGACATGAGGCGGGCGCGTTGCCTCGCCTTGGCCGCGCTGGCCCTAAGCTTGACGCCGACCCTCGCCGTTGCCGAGCGCAACCTGGTGCCAACCCTCGATCGCAGCTTTGACGTCTGTCCGGACCGGCCCGCCGAGCCCGTCTGGATGCAAGAGATCCCCCTGCGCCAAGCCTATCAGCGGGTTCTGGTTCAGGACATCTATCGCGCCCAGAATCTCGAGCGGGTCGTTGAGATCGGCAACTGCGACTGCGCGACCCGGTTCCCGTCCTGGGACGCAGCAGAGGCCACGTTTCGGGAAAGATACGCGAGCGACGAACGGTGGGAAATGCTGCAAGCCTCGGACGCCTACAACCGCCGCGCCAATGCCGCCCGCCCTGCAGCGAAGGCAATCTGCGACGCCGCGGGCAATTGGTAAGGCAGCGCCGCGATGAGTGTCGTCACCTACTTCGTTGAAACCTCCCAAGCCTATCTCGACACCGCTGCCGAAACCCAGTTTGGTGCGGTTGCGGCAACGGTCGGCACGCTCCTGGTTTTGGGGACAACGCTGGTGGTGATCCTCGTTAGCATCAACATGATCTATCAATATCGGGCCATGGATGGGCACACAGCCTTCTGGCTCGCAGTCAAGATCGGGCTCATCGGGATATTCGCGACCAATTGGATGCAGTTCAACGCGTTCTCGTCTGCCATTCTCTATGGGATCGACAGTATCGCGGGCGCGCTGGTGGCCTCGGTCGGCGGCGGCAGTCCGGGACCCTCTGGAACTTTCGCCGAAGAATTCGACCGTTTGATCGCAGAGCTGGGCGACTATCTGAACGCTGCCGGGTCCGAGCTGAACTGGATGGCTGGCGCCATGCTCGACATAGTCGGTGTTCTTCTACTCTCGATCCTCGGCGGGCTGGCCGCCTTCATCCTCGTGGCCTCCCGACTAATGATCGCGCTCCTGATCGGGATCGCCCCGGTGATGATTTTCCTGACCCTCTTCGAGGTGACCAAGGATTACTTCGCGCGTTGGTTATCCGCGCTGATTTCCTTTGCACTATACCCCATCGTCGTCGCAGGCGTGTTCGCAACGATCACAGGCGTTTCCTCCGCGCTCATCGGTGAACTAGGCGATCCCGAAGGGGCCTCAAACATCGGCGCGCTCATACCCTTCTTTATGATGGTGCTCATGGCCAAGGGCTTCATTGTCGCCACGCCCTTCATCGTCCGCGCGATCTCCGGCAACATCATGATGCCCGCCCTCTCCGGAGGTCTCGGCGGCGGCTACAGCTTTGCCCGCGCCGCCATGGGAAGCCAGCAGGCCTACAATCGCTACCTCATCGGCGGGGCCAGTGGCGCAGAATACGCAGCCCTCAGGGCGCGGCAGTTCTTTGGCGTGCAGCAAATGCCTGCAAGGCAAGGCATGGGGCAGACGGGTTCCGCAGGAGCAGCTTCGCCGGGGACAGGGTCGCAGATGCTTGCGCAGTTGGCGAGGTTGGGGAGGTTGGGGCGGCGGTAACGGCCCCTTGAGGGCCTTGGCTGCGCACTAGTTTGCTGCGTTGTGGACAAAGCGCAAGCTCGTTGTGGATCAGCTGCGCGAGGGACAGCGAAGAGATTCTGGGACAGACTAGAAGCACGGGAGGTCGAAATGAGCCAAGGGCTGACACATTGATAACCAGGTGAAAAATGGCCGTAGAGGACTCCTTACGGCATTGCCGAAGAAATGCAGAGAGGGTAAGAACAAATTAGGAACAGGGAGACAATGCTACTGTTGATATTGATTTGTGGCGATACAACTGATTGTATGAAGAAAAAAAGGGCGGACAAGATGCAGACACTACCCCAGAAATCTGTTCAGGGCGGCCAGACGGCGGGTGTGCAATGACCAGACCGACGGTGATCGATCTCTTTTGTGGTGCAGGCGGCTTGTCTGAAGGGATGCGTCAAGCTGGTTTCAGAGTTTTGGCTGGGAACGATATTGATGTGCACGCAGGTGCAACTTTCGCCTCAACACATCCGGAAGCAAAGTTCCTGCCCGGCTCGATCTTTGACCTTTCAGCTCATGATTTTCTGGAAGTGACTGGTCTTCGGAAATTCGAACTAGATGTCCTTGCCGGCGGCCCGCCTTGCCAAGGTTACTCTGTCTACAATCATCAACGCGGTATGCATGATGAGCGGAGCCACTTGTTCAAGGAGTACCTTCGGATTGTTGAAGGCCTAATGCCCAAATGGTTGGTTATGGAAAACGTTACAGGCATCATGTCAGCTGGTGAGGGAGAAGCTTTCCAAGCTGTCTTAGCCGGGATTCGTAGCTTAGGGTACAATGTCGAAGCCGAAATTTTGCGTGCGGAAGAATACGGCATTCCGCAAGAACGTCGGCGGGTGGTTTTCATCGGCAATCGAGTCGGCGCGCCAATCGTATGGCCCGATAAAACCCATGGAGAGAACCTAAAGGCTCTCACGACTATTAAGGACGCTCTCTCCGACTTGCCAGTTTTGGCGAACGGGGAGGACAAAGGCATCGTCGACTATCGGACGCCGGCAATATCTGAGTATCAAATTGAATTAAGACAAGGTTCTAACGCGGTCCATAATCACTCAGCTTCCAAATTGGGTGCGATCAACCTTGAGCGAATGAAACACATACCTCAAGGTGGCAGCTGGCGCGACGTACCATATGACCTTCTACCCGCAGGTATGAAAAGAGCGAAGCGGAGCGATCACACGAAGCGATATGGGCGAATGAAGTGGGAGGGTCAATCCTGCACCGTTCTAACCAAATGTGACATACATTGGGGGGCGTACATTCATCCAGAACAGGATCGAAGCATCACCGTTCGGGAGGCGGCACGTTTACAATCGTTCCCAGATTGGTTTCACTTTACAGGACCTAGAACAGAACAGTTTGTCCAAGTAGGCAATGCGGTGCCTCCGTTGTTGGGCAAATGCATCGGGAAAGCTATCTTGGCGGCTGAGGCAAGTTCGGAAGTCCAACCCGCACTTCAGGTCGCAATGGCCTAACCAGAATGCATTATTGACGCTACAGCGCGGTTTTTCGACTTAAAGCCGCCAGCTTCGCTGCGATGGTATCTTCATAGATACCTAAAGGCGGCAAGTTTTGAGGCGAAACAAATGCGAACGCGATTTGCTCAACAGTCGTAGTGAACTCCGTAACAAGCTCTATCGGGCGTTCTCCGCTCGGCCAGGTTTCAGCTAGTTGATAAGAATGAAAAGTAACAGTGCCGGGGCCTTTTGGGTATTCCAATAACGAACTGCCAATGCGCGTGCGGATTTTTTGCAAGACAGGGTCAGGCAAAACAAAAAACAGACCATGAAGAGCCAGTTTTTCTCGGCGAAGGGCATGTCCTTTGTATATGATTTGAGGCAGGATGCGTTTAGTAACATTTTCCCAATTAAAACCAGCGTTTGTCCCACCCTCACCCCATTTGCTCGGATGGGGCTTTTCGGCATAGTAATCTACTGATGCCTTTTTATAGCTATTTGTCGTGTCGATCGTCTGAACTTCGACAGCTACTATCGCCAAAGGTTCCAGATCTGGGCCGATTGAAGTCAGTAGGAAATCGACTTTGAACGACCCAGATTCCCCTTCTGCCGATGGTGCTTTGATGCCGACTTCACCGCTGTAACCTTGCCCAAAAACAACCACTTCACGCCCGTTCAAGGCGCCATTTCGCCGCCTAGTTTCAGCTTCCAGATCGGTGAGCAAATCACAGTCATCACCAAACGTTTGTCTGGCAATGCGCCAAATCACCTCGAACTGATTTCCGTACAACCGGTTTGGACAAATTATTACTGGCTTTGCATTGGGAGCTTGCAGTGCGCAAGCTCCCCCGCTCTGCGACTTCTTACACTTGTCGTCAACGAATGGGCACCATCTCCGGGAAGCAAATGCTCTACTTTCACCAGAGAGAGGCTGAAACCCATGAAATTCAATAACTTTTGTTGGCACAGGTAGCTTCCTCTTTGCTGCACCAAACCTCCTTTCTCAAGTTTTTTCAACCGATTCGCGGCTATCCACTACCGCCGATAGCAAAACAAGACACCGTGGCTAAAACTCAACGTTTTCCTGCTTGGATTTGTGACCCTACCAGAGAGTGCCACAATGACGCATCAAGGCTGTCAGCAAACAGGTTTCTAAACACATTCGACAGGGATGCAGGCCCTAGGCAAATTTGCCAAACTGCGGCATAATCGAACAGATACCAATGGATTAGGACAGAGAATGGCACCAGCACTGAAGACACTACCGGTGTCCCATTTGAACTTCGACCCCGAGAACCCTCGTTTACCTGAACGGGTTGATGGAGAGGACGCCGCTGCTGTTACAGATTTCTTCTTACTTGAGTGCAACCTGATCGAACTCATGATGTCCATTGCGGAGCAGGGGTATTTTCACGGGGAGCCTCTCCTGGTCGTGCCAGACGCCAACGGTGGCACCCATACCGTTGTCGAAGGAAATCGCAGACTCGCGTCATTAAAACTTCTTACGGAAGAAATTTCCCCACACTCAATGGAGAAGGCCGTAGCCAAGATTTTGGTAGAAGCCAAAGAAAAACCCACAGACGTACCTTGTCTGATCTTCAACGCCCGGGAAGAAGTGCTGAAATACTTAGGGTATCGGCATATTACCGGCATTAAAGAATGGGACGCTCTCGCAAAAGCGCGCTATCTGGCACAATTGCGAACAAAAGTTGTCGCAGCTGATCATGCTGAAGCACACCGCATTCTAGCGAAGGAGATTGGTAGCAAATCGAATGCTGTAGCCAAGATTCTGACGGGTTATAATCTTCTAAATTATGCAAAAGATGAAGGTATTCTTCGAGAGCTCAAACTGGAGGCTGAAGACGTCCCGTTCTCACTTCTAACCACTGCTATCGGCTGGTCGAGTATTGCAGAATTTATCGGCCTAGACGGAACTGGCGACGTTGATCTTTCGACAGTTAAGAAAGCCGAGACACGCGATTTTTTCCTATGGGCCTTCCACAAGGTTGATGGATATAAAACTAGGATCGGTGACTCTAGGAACTTTAAGGTCTTTGCCCGAGTAGTTGAGTTCCCTGCCGCTATCGAAGCTCTCAGAAAAGGTGCCTCACTTGAAGAAGCGGATATTCTTGCCGAAGGTCCGCTACAGGCAATTCGGATCAATATAGGGAAGGCAATTTCTGCGATAGAGCATTCACAGACTTCTATCGCGCTGGCTGATGGCCTAACCGGCGACGATTTAGCGGCTTCCACTCGGCTGAGAAAATTGGCGGCAGCTCTGGAAGGCTCGATCAGGTCCAACCTTGAAATAGAAAATGACTGAGCGCTTGAACAAATGATTTCTCTGGATCGCCCCCGTGACCACGACGACCATACAGTTGCTGATTTTCTGGAGCTGCTTTGCTTGGTTAACCTTGATCGTCAAGTTAGTACGGACTCGCTCAGAGACCATATAGAAGACAATCGAGGGGATCATGGATTTCAGCTCTCTGACGATCAGCTTGAGGATGTCTTGGGGCAAATTAGATGGCGAATTGAAGCCTTTCACGACTGGTACCCCTTTCAGTTGACCAATCATGGTAGAGTCGTCGAAGCGCCTGACGATTTGACAGATAATCAAAAGCGGTATGTGAGTTTGTTAATTTGTGGCAATCTATCCTTCTTTGCACAAACAGGGCGCCAAGTTTTAACAGATTTTTTTGAACGTATGTCTGAGTTCGTGTTGCGTGAGCTTTGGCCGAGTTCTGGTGTAACAATGACTGTAGGAAAGAATACAACGGCACTTACAGGTTCCAAGGCTAACCGGCTGAATGCACTTGGAAAAATAATTGGAGCAAACCCTCATATCAAAGACACAGACTTCCGTGAAGGTGATCGCGGCGACGGAGGGATCGACCTAGCGGCATATGTCACTTTGGACCGATTTGAACACCAAAACGCTTTGTCCGCGCTAGCCCAATGTGCGTGCTCACGCACCGATTGGGCTCCAAAACATAGTGAGATTACCCATACTAGATTGCGAACGCTACTCCCACCAACAGCGCTCTGGATTGAAATGCTATTCACACCGGTATCTTTTAGGGCAAATTCTGGTGGCTGGGCAGTCCCCGGACTTGTTCCCGGCGTAACGTTGGTGGACCGCCTTCGTTTGGTCCTCTCGCTAGTTCGAGGGGGAACAGAGAATGCTCCAGCTTTGCCGGATTTAGTCGATACATTGTTAGGCTTTAGACTTGACGTCGTTTAGCCCAAAGCGCGAACATGCCTCAGTTAAGGTAAATTTCCTGCGTTGGATCCTAACCGACGACTGAACCACTACCGGCTGGCGCCGGTAGGATCAGTGATGTGATTTTCCAGGTACTGAAGTACGATGTCTTCGGTGATGGCACCGTTTGTGGTTGAAAAATATCCCCTCCCCAAAACCGGCAGCCCCAGTAGCGCTTGCGGATGGCGGGAAATTCCCGTTGCACCTTATGGGACGAACGGCCCTTCATCTTGCGCACCAGATCCGAGATCGCGAGCTTCGGCGGCACCGAAACGAACATGTGGACGTGGTCGCTCGACAGCACCCCGCGCAAGATGTCGACCTCGTTCTCGCGGCACACCTGTCGACAAATGTCGCGCACCCGCAGTGGCAATGCCCCAGTCAGCACCTTGTACCGCGCACACTAGCGAACTGCCATCCCGTATCTGGGCTCCGATTTCAATGCTGTCTCTAACTCATCCAGACCATCCACTGCGGCCCGCACTTGGTCAACATCTGCCTCTTTGGTCGGATTGATTGTTGGCAACTCCCCCACAAAATCCATCTCCATTTGCCGTTGCTCCTCCGCGACCACAGCTTGAACGACAGGCGCGGTCTTTTTTGGAGCGGCGTCGGTTTGCTTTGACGTTTGGCTGCCAGCATCTTGGTGTGCAGTCTCCACAACGGCGTCAGACCCACCTGGTCCGTTCGAAGGCGGAGTCATCGGCATGGCGCGCACGCTCAACGGGAGATTGCCCTGCGATCCCCCTCCCCCCGGCTTCGGAAACGGCAACTCGCCTGATTGCGCCGCGTGGATCGCCTTGAAGAGCCGGTCGTCAAAATACTGGATCCGCTTTGCCCGGACCGGCATCTGGGCATCGATCACCATGACAATTTCATCGAGCGGCAGGCGGCGCGCTTCATCTTCAGGCAATAACGAGCTTTCTTCGGTCCGTGTGGATTGGCTGCGGCCCTCGAAGGGGTTCTTGCCGATGGACTGAGAGCGCGTGATGACGGTCTTCGTGGTCTTGCCAACCGCCTTGCTCAGCTCTTCGACGGTTTTTTCATCCGAAGGCGTCAGGTAGAGCTTCACACCGGCATTGCCTTGCAGGGCGCGGCGGGTGTTCTCGCCGTAGATTTCATCGAGGGCGGGGATGGTTTGGGTGACCACAGCGAGGTGACCACGATAGGTCCGCAGCGTCTCGATGCTCTCGACCACGATGGGCATCTTGCCGAGGCGGTTGAACTCGTCGAGCATGATCATTACGGGCCACGGCTCATCCGGCCCGGGGTCCTTTTCCTGCATGGCGGAGAGGAGATCGGAAAAGAACAGCCGGATCAGCGGCGCGAGCGGCTTCACCATCAGCGGCTGGACCACGAGATAGACCGAGAAGGGCTTCTTGCGGATCGTGCGGAAGTCAAAGTCCGACACCGCCGTCGCCTCATCGATAGCCGGGTTCTGCCATTGATCGAGCCCCGAGGTCATCAGAAGCGAGACGTAAGAGGTCAGCGTGTCGTTGTTGGTCGAGGCCAGCCGAGTAAAAATCAGCTTGGCGGCCCGGTTATCCACCTCGTGGCCCCGCGCGAAATACTCCTTCTGCTTGTTCCCGCCCGAGGCGGCGATGCGGTAGATCTCGCCCAAGGTGGGGCGCTTGCGCTGGAAGGCCAGCAGGCCTGCCGCCACGAAGAGATCGATCCCGCCCTTGAGCAGCCCCTGCACCCGGTCATTGTCGCTTTGCAGGAAGAGCGTCGCAAGAAGCTGCAATTCCATCTGCTGGCGCGCGGGATCTTTCAGTTGATAAATGCGCAGGAGCGGGTTGTAGCGATGCGTGCGCTTGCCCTCCCAATCGGTGGGGGCAAAGCGATAGACCTTGTCGCCTTGGGCTGCGCGGTGGCGGGCCGTGGCCTCGAAACATTCGCCCTTCACATCGAGCGTCACGGCGGAGCCTTGCCAGGTCAGCAGGTTCGGAATGACAAAGCCCGTGGTCTTGCCGCGCCCGGTGGGCGCCACGATCAGCGCATGCGGAAAAACCTTCGAGCATATGTAATTGGCGCGGGAGCCCGGCGGCCCCAGCTTGCCGAGGATGAACCCGGTGCCCGGCGCCCCGAAGAACCCATTGGCCTTCATCTCTCGCGCACTCTGCCAATGGGTCTGGCCAAAGCGTGTCAGGGCGGACCCTGAGAGGGCGAGGCTCAGCATCAGACCGGCGGCGGCAAAGCTGCCGATGATCAGGTGAATAAGTTGGGCATCCTCCGGGCGGCGGTCCAGGATCGCCAGATAGTTCTGCGCGATATAGGCAAAGTCGATCTCGGCCCCGAAGCCGAGATCCTGGTAGGTCAGCACCGCCGAGGCGATGGTGTAGCCCATGGCCCCGGTCACCAGCGTTACCAACAAGACCCCTGTGGCGATCCGCGCTTTTCCCATGGCGGCGCTCAATGGACCTGTCCCCGCTCGGTCTCGCCATCCACGTCCGCTGCGCGGTGTTTTTCGTATTCGGTGTCGGCAAGATCATCGACCACCTGGCGCAAGGCCTCCGTGTTGGCCGTCGCTGCATCCGATTGCAGGTAGACCTTGGCGACATAGAGCCGGTCGAGGCGGTCCTCGAGAACCTTCTCCAGCGCATCGGCATCGCCGGATGTAAGCCGGTCAAGTTGGCGGTCATCCAGCACCCGCGCAATCTCGGTTCGGAAAGCGTCCCGCTCCGCCTCGGTCTCGAAGGGCGCGGACAACTCCCCCGCCCGCTCATGGTCCAGGACACGCGCAATCTCGTCTGCGAGGCGGTCGGCACGGGCAGACTGCGGCGTAGTTTCATCGCGGGTGGCTAGACGTTCGTCACGCGTGCCAGACCCAAGCCCGTCGCGCATCTCGTTTTCGCGGCGGACCTGATTGATGACCTCCGTGTCGCGTATCTCGACGACGGCTGCATAGGTCGCACCGAGCCCACGGGCGAGATGGGACGGCATGTCCGGATAGCGCTCCGAGACGTCATCCGTGACAGCATCTGCAACAGGCGTGCGGAGGTCGCGTCCCTCCATGATCCGGTCGACGTCGCGGGTGATCTCGCTGGCGCGGGCCGTATCGGTGATGGTTTCCCTGTAGGGTTCAGACCGGTCAATCACATCGCCAGGGCGTGCGAGCAGATCCGGGTGTGCCTCGAGATATGCACGCTGCTCCGTCTCGATCCGGCGCTCCGCCCGTGAGACTACCTCCCAGTCCCGGTTTTCGATCTGCTGCGCGGTCAGGCCGTCTGCGCGCATCTCCTGACGGATTGTCCCTTCCATCGCCCGGACTGCGTCCCGGTGATAATGGAACCGCTCGCTGATCGGTTCCGCTTCCATGACGCCATCCCGGCGCAGCACGTTCTCGCGCTCCAACAGCGTGCCAAGTTCCACATGCATATCGTTGAGAATGTCGCGCGCCTGTTCCAGATCGGCGCGGCGTTCAAGGTTCAGATCGCGCGCCTCAGCTACTTTGGAGAGATCATTGGCGATCCATTGATGCTCGAGCGCTGCATTTGAGGCGCCCGTCTCGATCCGGGCCACCACTTCCGATGTGCTGATCCCGGTGCCCCGTAGTGCCGCGTCAATGCGCGATCTCAGATCGGGCTCGGCCAGTCGCTCGCGCTGGCTGGCGTCAATATTGGCCTCGGAATAGATCCCGCCCTCCGAGGGCGCGTCTGAGAGCGAACCCGAGCGCAGCCCCAAGGGCTGCATGTGCTGGACCTGCGTCTGGATCTCGATGAGGCGTTTTTCCAGCACGGGACGTTCCGCGTCAGACTTCTCGGCAATCATGCCCTGCACCCGCGCGAGCTTCTCCGCATAGAGGCTTCTCAGATCCTCGAAACTTTGATCCTCGGCCATATACACATCTCCTGTTCGGTCCACCTGCCCGCCATGCGCCAGCACCTCGCCCGCGCGGAAGAGTGCTGCGGCAATATCCTCGCGGGCCTCCCTCGAAGCCTCCGCGGCAAGCGAATGGTAGACGGTTCTGGTGTTGGCGATCTCCGCCAGCGTCCGAGTCAGGTCGGTCCCCACGCGTTCGCGCTCGCGGGGCGCGCGACCCTCTTCCTTCGCGGCATAGACCTCGCTGGTGCGGGCTGGGTAATGCACAACCCCGCGATCCACCCGGCGCGTGGCCTCCAGGCGCACGCCATACTTTTCCGCCTCCTCGACCATGGCGAGGCGGAAGTCGTCATAGTTGAAGCGGTGGTTGCGCCCGAGGAAGAAGAACTCCCCTTCCTGGGAGCGGCGGTTCAGCACCAGATGCGCATGCGGGTGATCGCGGTCCTCATGCACCGCGATGATGTAGTCGAAATGCCCCGCGTCGGTCTGGAAGAACCGCTCGGCCACAGCCGTCGCGATGTCGCGCACATCCTCCCCACGCGTGCCGATGGGGAAGGACATGAGCATATGGGTGGTCTGGCCAAGCTTCGGCTTGAACCCCGCATCCCATCGCTTGGCAAAGCGCTCGGTGAGGTCCTTGATGTCGCCCGCCTCGAGCTTCGTCTTGCCATCCAGGAACCCGCTACTGTCCACGATATGCGTGGACTTGGTGGTGAGGTAATCGAGCTGGTTTGCGAGCTGCGATTTGGTATGCGTGCCCCCGCCCCGGATCGCCTTGAAGACCGCTGGCCGATGCCCTGCTGCCGCGCGCGTCAGCTGGGTCTGCTTGGCCACGTGCAGCCCTTGCATCGAGCCCCGAACGCGGCTCCAGCCATCCCGGAAGACCTCGCCCGTGACGGCATGGACGGCATCATTCAGCCGCATGGGCAAACTCCCTCAGCGCGGCTGTGGCCTGCAGCTGCATCCCATCGCGACGGCGGCGCAGGAGCAGATCGATCTCGTCAGCGGAATCCAGAATGAACCGCGCCAACCCGCGCATCTGGGCAAGGCGCAATTCGGTGAACTCCGAACCAGCCCCCTGCCCCTGCCGGTTGGCCTGCGTCATCTGCTTGGTGATCTGCGCGACCCCATTGCCGACCTCGTGCAGAGAGGCGCGGTAACGCGCCATCTCTGCTGCCAACTGCGCGTCCGGAACGAACACCCCGCCTGCCGCCTGAATGAGCCGCCGCAGCCCCTCGGCCCGGCTCTCGATCCCCGCCTTCGCCAGCACCTCGTCGAGCGCCGCCAACTCCGCAGCCGTGACCTTCACACTGACCGCTGAGACCGGAATTGCGGCATCCGTCTGGCGCTCGGCATCGGCTTTGAGCGTGTACTGAATCGCCCGCACTGACACGCCGAACCGCTCCGCCAGGGCCGATGTGGTCACACCTTCCGCAGCCTCGCGAACGATCTCCATGCGGTCCGCATCTGTGAGACGTTTTGATCGAGACATGCGAAGAAAGACCCCCTATTTCCTGCCACCTTCCACCAAGGCTGCCCTTACCATACGAAACTATACTAATCTGTCAATAATATATTGACGTCGCATTCAGGCTCATGCAGCCTTGGTGTCCGCTTCACGCCGCGGCCCGCAGGGACGCGGCTCTGCCGCCTTCACCACTGGGCGACCCACCTGTCCTAGGGGTCCCGTCCACCAGCCCCGCCCGAGGGTCTGGCCGAACACGCATGTGTTCGGACGGACCCGCGGGCGGGCGCAAACCCCACCGACAGGGCGGACAGGCAGGGTCAAGGAGGGCCAGATTTGGCTTGCCAAATCTCTGCCGCAAAAACCGGGAGGCCCTGGCCGATAGGTTTTTGTGGATGGCCCCCTTGAGGCTGACTGGCCGGTCTGTCGCGGCCTGATCAGTCCGGGCGGAGTGCGTCCGATGAATGCGCAGCGACCGGCGGCTTCGTGAAGTCGCCTCGGGCGATCTGACCGCCGGACCCGGCATCCCTGGAACAGGGATCGGGCCGCCCCGGGGGGCGGTCCATCCTCGTGAGAGGATTTAGTCCTGGGGATCTTTCGCGCTCGGTGGGAACATCACCAGCTCCGAGACCGCGACGGGGAAGTCGAGCTTGAGGCTGAAGAACTCCGATCCATCCCCGTTGCGGGTGTTGCGGAACATCGCGCCCACGCGCTGAAAACGGGTGCGCTCCTGGCCATCGGTATCGGTGAACTTGACGGGGACGGTGGCGACGTAGTGGTTGGTCATTTGGGTTACTCCTTGTTGCGATGGGGATCACCCAGCACGGGGGCAAGAGGCCCGGTCGCAAGCGCAAATGCGGAGGGTCCGCGGCCCCGCCGTGGAAGCCGTATTTGTGCTTGCAGAAGCGCAAGCGCAGGGCACGATTGGGCCGACCCCGTGCGATCCACATCTATCAGCAAAAAGGAGAGACCCGGATGACTCTTGCCATCACGCAGCCGCCACCATCCGCGTCCGCGTCCCGCTGAGCTTGGCAGGGGTGCTGACGGAGCCCGCCTGCGTGGATGCGATGTTCCGAAACACGCCCCGAGGGACATGCAGGTCTTCAGCCTCAAGTGCGACGTCTCGACCCCTCGCGTCTTGCGCTGCTGACGATGTGCGTGAGGTGCGCACCATCCCCATCCCGTACCGATGCGGATGGGCCGCACTCTGACGGACTGGGTAGAGGGATAACGGTGCTGGCCGCCGCAGACTGCCGATCGCGCATGACCGATCGCACGCGCCATGAGACATGACGAAAGGGCCGCGCCAAGCGCGACCCCCTCTCTTCAATCCTGCGCAGTCTTCTTCGCCGGGTCAGCAACCCGCATGACCGTCAGACCTTTCGCTTCCGCCTTCTGCCCGAGGTTCAGCGCGACCCCGTTGCCGCCGAAGAGTACAACCCCCGTCGCCGCGAACTTGTCGTCCAGCATTTCGTCGTTGCACTTGAACGGTGCCGCCCGCCCGTGCGCGGACCATCGAGGATCAAAGCGCGCCTGTGCTATCCCGCGTGCCCGGGCCCACCGCGCCGCGATCATCTCCGCCCCGTGCTTGCCACCCTTGTGGCAGAGGAAGATCTCCTGATTGCGGTTCTGTTTGATCCGTTCGCGAACCTTGTCGAGCGTGTTGAAGATCACATCGACATCGGTCCAGTCGGTGGCGCCCGAGACGATCAGGGGCACCCCCTCGACTTTCGACTTCTCGGCGGTTTCGCGGTCGTGCTGCTCGAGGAGCTGCCGCGCCTCGAAGACCGCCCCGGTCTCTTGCGCCCGGACGCTTGCGCGCGAGCCGGCTGCCGGGATGAAGGCGTGGCCCGTCTCGATCTCGTAGCATTCCGCCGCTGCCTCGCTCATCACCTCGATGGCGCTGACAATCTCGCGCAGCTGCAGGAAGCGCGCCTGCGCCTCTTCGAGCGCGGTCTCGGCGATCTCCGATCCATCGTGGGATTTTGCCAGCGCGCCGATCTTGTCGGCGGTGCGGTCGACCTCCTTGCCGAGTGCCACCTTCCGGCGCTGCAGGATCGTCGCGAGCCCATGGGCCAGCGGTTCGATCTCTGCTTCAAGCCCGGTATTGCGCAATTGACCGAGCAGAGCCTCGAAGCTTTCGCGGATGATGTGGTCGGTCAGGATGTGATCCTCGGGGATCGGCAGCTGCGCGTCCTTCTCGGTCAGCCCGAAAAGCTCGATGGTCTCGTAGGTGTTCGCGGTGTCGTAAGCCATGTCTGGTCTCCAGTGTTCGGTTCCAAGGCCACCACGTGAGTGTGGGGCATGGCCGAATGCCTGGTTTCCGAATCTGCCCGGGTCAGGGACGGCGCAGCCGCCGGCTTGCCGGGCGCAAAAGTTTTCCGCGCGCAACACCCGACACATGCGCGCCTTCACGCTCGGGACCATCCCGCGCCAAAGGCTCCGCCCTCGCCGAAAAGTTTTGCGATCCTTGACGCGGGCTGATTTGGGGGCCATCCGGAGGATATGCTTCCGCGCTCATGTGTGTGTGTTTTGACGGTAGGTTTGCCCGACCCGAGCAGGCAAACGGCCCGACCGGACGCGTGAGACGGATGGAGCGGCGGGATCGTTTTGGCCTCGGGCCAAAACAGACCAGAGCGCAATCCGGCGGAGCGGGCGGGGAGGGACGTGCTCGCGAGGCGGGCAAACCGGGATGCTGGGTGCGACACCGCGGTGAGGCCGCATGGCCGAATGCGCGACGGACCGAAGGGCCGTTCTCCCCTGCGACACGCGCAGCCGAGCTGGGGAGGCTGGAATGTGGAGGCTCAGGTCAATGGCGAGGTGCACGTGCAATTGTAACGTGGCCGTTCGTCGAGGGCTGCAATCGCACCTACAATCCTCCGCAGGATTTGCGGAAAGTGTGAATTCGCTGCAATGCGGCAGGAATCTGAACAGGCCGCGAAAGCGGACCTTCGTCACCCAGATCTCAGAGGCTTCGCTGTTTTCTAGGGCGGCTTTGGATGGCCGAAGCACTTTCGTTCAATGGGCACTCTACCTTTTTCGCCCCGGACGCTGCGTCAAGGCAGACCCTGCCGCTGACTTGGCTGCTTTAAATGCCCTTGGGTTCCGGAGTGTTTTTGAGGCCGCGCTGGCAGCCTTCTTACTGGTCACCTCCTTGCTTCGCACCTGTGTTAGAGCAGATCCCGCCGCCGATTTCGCGGCTTTGCTAGCGGTACGGCTCCTCAGCGTCTTACTTGCCGCAGATGCGGCGCGTTTGCCGGTGGATTCTGATTGCGTTCTTTTGGGCATTGCTCGAGTTCCTCGTGATTGCTGGTGAGCGGGAGATCCTTTGTTGGTCCATTCCGATGTTGAATCATCTATTTTCGGGACCAATTCTTCATCCGGTTATATAGGCGCAGCAGCCAATTACTTTGAGGGACGGACCGCGTCGTGAGTTCCGGCCGCGATGGAAGCGCCTCCTCATGCCACGAGGACTTCCGGCGCGCATCGCGCCGTCGACCTGCTGTGATCTGATCGTCAGTCCAGTTACCCGCCCATTCGATGCGGTTGTCGGTGATCAAATAATGAGATCGACATGGGAAACCCCAGTTCCCCACGGACGGCCGTATTGTGATGGTTTTTCCATCGAACCGCAGCCTCCAATCTGTCGGATGGAGCGGAAGCACGACCTTCTCGCCGCATCCGCAGGCGCAGCGATGCGCGGTCGTCGCGTATTCGCCTGAGATGTAGAGTACGCCGTCCTCCAAGTCCTTTGGGATGAACTCGACAAACCTCGGCTTGATATCCATCTCGACTGAAGTCATGCCGCACTTCTTATCATTTGACGCGTTTCGATCTGATAGTGCCAAATCGGTTCGGCGAAGTTGGCGTAGAAGCCTCGAAAACCCTTCCAAAGCTGAACCGCCATATCAGCATTCAGAGAGTTCAAATCCGAGATCTGGATGTTGTTCGCGTAGATGTTTTCCGGGCCACCGGGATCGAGAGGAATATGGGGCCTCACCGAAGCCCTGTTTTCCCTCGTGCTCAAGACGGCCCGGAGGGTTCCTCCAATACCATTACTGCTCATGTGCAGACCCATTCCCACATCGACGAAAGGCAGGTCTCTGCGCTCAAGTTCAGAAACGATGACGGCTTTCTCCGGACAGGCGTCGATTGCTAGGAAAGCGAACGTGACCCCATCGAGAAGTTCCATATTTAGAGCGGAAAGCTTGGTGGGATGTGGCACAATATTTCGCTTCATCCGTCCGTAACGTGCGGCGTGATATTCCACTTTGAACGGCGGCGGCTGCATCTCTTCAAGTGAGGGGGTGCCGGGGGAACGATATGCGTTGTGCGGATACTGGCGGTCTCCATCGATCAGATGGTTCCTGAGCACAGGTGTCTTTGTCGCGTGGTCCAGGATGTATGCACCAGTTCCGCCCAAGCCGATGTGGGCAATGACCTCTCTCCTGAAAACGCTCGCCAACTTCGTAGTCCCCGCTCGGGCTGATGCGCTGTCTGGGAAGACAAAGGGGTCATCTTCCGAGGCAGTTGGCGGCATCGCCCCAACCCTTGCTGTCGCCGTCGGATCCAGTGCGTGGACCTCGCTGAGGATTATGTCCTCGTAAGTCCGCACTTTTTCGTAGAAGTCGGCGTAGTTCCTGTGTCCTCCGCTGGTATCACGAAGCTTGTTCGAAAAGCCGTGCTGGAACGTGATCGATCCGACCGTGTTGCATCTCGGACTCGTCCTCCCGAGCCCGGAAAGCAGGTTTCCGTTTCTATCGTGCGGTTCGCCGCCCGAGAACGACATCACGTGATCCCTGGGAGCTACCGTACGCTCCGAGGTAGCATCAAGCGCGCAACCGAATACGCCACGGCGAACGGCCCCATGTCGATCGAGATAGGGGATTTCCTCGACCAACAGGTGGCCGTCGGAAACGCTGACCGCATATCCCTCCGAGACGAGGCGCTGAAGATCGGGGCTACGATTTATCAGTTGCTGAGACATTGAATACCATCCCTTCGACGACGCGAATTTTGCCTCCTTCGAGGAGGACGCCTTCGCGACGTCGCTTCGGCCCCCTCGAAAAAGAGACCGTGAAGCAGATCAGAGCCCCTCCGAAGAGTTTCGGAAATGCGAGGCTTGCCAGATCCGAAAAGGAAAGGCGCCCCTTTTCAACAGTGAAGACTTCGCCATTCAGGACCACATCGACGGTCTGATCCTTCGGGTCGCCCGACCGGAACCTCTCAACATCCTTCGGCTTCAACGACAGGAGCTCGTCATCCTCAACGACGCGGTCACCTTTGGAGTCAAAATACAGATCCTCATCATCTGGGATTTCACCGATCAAGCGGAGTTCCAGCGCGGAAATCTGCCCTTCTCCCCAAACGATTTCCCGTTCGTTCAGCATGGCGCGGAATAGCCTGTCGCCTTCAAACAATCGGAATCGCTGCGAAGCGGCTTCGCGCAAATCGACCTGTTCATCGAGGCCGATCGACCGTGTTCCTCGGTTAATGATCGAGACTACAGTGCATCCCGATGCCGGACTGCGAGACGCGATCGAGAGAATGTCGCGACCGGTGATCACAGGGTCGTACGTACGAAAACTCTGATCATCGATTGTCAGCTCGTATTCGACTTTTTGAGCGGCTTCTGACATGCCGTAGCTCCTTATTTTACTGCCCTTACGCCGCGTTTCAAAAAGCTTGACGGCAAGCATATTCAGTGATTCAAGTGTCTCATGAAAGAGACGCGTTGCACATAAGAGACGTTTACCGTCTTACTAACGAAACACTTAGGAGCGCAAACATGACCCGTCAAGAGGAATCTTGTGCGATACAAGCACTATGACTCTAAGCATCGAGAATCTTGGGAAAATGATCATCGAACGCCGCGGAACACTTGGAGTACGAGCAGCGGCCAAAGAGATCGGGATAAGCCCCGCGACCCTCTCCCGTGTCGAGAACGGGAACGTTCCCGACCTAGCCACCTTCGCGAAGATCTGTGAATGGCTAGGTGAGGAACCCAATCGGTTCCTTGGGATGCAACCCACACGAAAGCCGGCAGAGAAGGCATCGGTGCATCTCCGCAAGAAAGATGCCACAACCATCGATACGGCGACCGCGCTTGGCGGAATGATCCTCAAAGCGCAGGAAGCCCTTCGCGACAGAGAGAACCTCTAAGGATGCGGCGCGGGTTCAAGTCTCAGGCCGAAAAACTCGCGCTGAAACATAGGGAAGCGGCTGGCCTCGAGCCGCGTGACCGCCTGGACCCAAGAACTTTTTTGCAGAGGATTGGGATCCTGGTCTGGGAACCTGCCGATGTCCCGGACATCGACTTGGGACATCTTCACCAGCTTACCTTCGTGGATCCTGACAGCTGGTCTGGCGTCACTATTAAAGTCGAAGAGAAGACGCTGATTATCGTCAACTCTAGCCACCCGGTTGGGAGGCAGGCAAACACCTTGATGCACGAATGGTCACACATCGAGTTAAGGCATAAGCCCAACCGCGCAGATCGCTCTGACGGTGGACTGCTTCTCTTGAGTGACTACCCGAAGGAATTTGAAGAAGAGGCCGACTGGCTCGCGGGATGTATGCTCCTACCCCGCGACGGCTTGTTATATCACTGTGGCGCTGGCTTGGATGCACAAGGTGTAGCTGATCATTACGGCGTGAGCCGACAGCTGGCCACATGGAGGATCGGTAAGACGGGAGTAAAGAGACAACTCGCAGCCCGCCAGTACTAGGATCCAGCGAGCCGAGGTTTTGCGTCCTTGACGCGGTAGTCGACGTGGTCATGCCGTCCAACTGACAGCTATACCCAAGGAGACCTTTTTCATTTCGGAGCCCGACTTACGCACTTCGTTAGGTCATGCATAAGCAGCGAATGGCGATGTTGGCGGGCAGCGCCGCAGGGTAGTAAACCTTCGGCCAATGGCAGCAAAGGGCCGGTAGCAACCTGACTGCGCCGAGAGACTCATCTGCGGACCACGTTTTAGTCCAAACGGACATGGAAAAAGGGGAACCGTGATCCCACGGTTCCCCTTTGGGTTCAGATCGTCTCCCCCTCGCGCGCCGATTAGGCGACCAGCGAGAGCCCCGCGCCTGCGTCCTGCGGCTGGTCACCGCTGTCGATGAACGGGATGATCGAGAAGGTCTGCCCGCCGCGCTGTTCTTCGTTCTGCACGGCGTTGACGCGCAGGTCGCCATCAGGCGTGTTGATCAGCAGTGACAAGTAGTCATTGCCCGTGCGGCTGCTTTTGGCCATCCAGGCCGAGCCGACGCGGATCGGTGTGCCACGGGGCGAGCTGACCTCGATGCGGTAATCGGGGTGGGTCTCCTCGGATTTGTAGCTGTTCTCGATCAGCATGAACTCCAGATCGAACATCATGTTGGCGATGTAGCCGGTGAAGGCGTTGTCAGCGTCCATGGCGGTGAGCTCGCCTGAGATCGAGCCGGATTTCATCAGGCCGTTCGCGACCAGCGGGATGATCTCGAATTCGCCGCTTTGGGCGGCGCGCGCCTCTTTCGTCTGCACCGCGTTGACCCGGAAGGGGCCAAGGCCGACATCGAGCTGCATCGAGATGTAGGGGTTGCCGCTGGTATTGCCGGTCTCGTTCCAGGCCGTGCCGATGCGTACCTTGCGACCCGACTTGTTGATCGCCGTCACGTCGTAATCCGGACTGCGCGCGGACATCTTGGCCCGTGCCTCGAGCTGGATGGCGATGTCAAAGCGTGACGAGTGGATCATGCCGGCGTACTCGGCGGCTGCCGTTTCGACATTGCGGGTGAGGGTTCCTGCGAACATGGGATGGTTCCTTTTGGATTGGCCGGTGCCTGACGTTTTTGCCAACGCATCCGGGATTGCTTTCTCGACCCCTTGAGGGATCACAAATCAGAAAGCTCGCTTTCCTTTCAGCCCCGCCCACAGGTCAGAGCTGCCGTCCGAGTGGGAATGCCCCCGCGCCTCCTGGTGTTACGCCCCTCCCCTGCCCGTCTGGTCTTGATTGGCTGCCCGGATTTTCCGCGCCGTCCTCGGATCGCGCTATGAAGAACTCCGCCTCTTTTCCGTTCAACCGGTGCCCGCTCCGGTCTGTCAGGCCGATGCAGCTACCATTCGGCACATAGGTGATCAGGTACTGACCGAGCCCGTCCTTGTGGACAATGTAGCCGGTATTGGCCCAATGCACGGTCTGCCCGGCATCGACGGCCGCCTTGATGTCTTCGAGTGTCATGCGAACCTCCTTAAGAAGATTGGTGGGGAAACGACGCAAGAAGCCCGATCTTCCAACCGGGCTTCCGTGCGGCATTCGTTTGGCAAACGACCGAGACCTGTCAGGCGCTTTGCGTGGCTTGCATCGCGCGCGCCGCCATCCAATCTTTCAGGCCAAGAACGGTTCGTCCGGCGGCGACCTCGGAGGCCCAAGCGACCCCTGGGTCGCCGCAGGGCTCATCGCCGACATGGCGGTCGATATGACCATTGGCCATCCATGGCTCGGGCTGGATCCGTCGCAGCCAGTCCGCCATGCTCGGAATGCGGCCCTGGCAGTCTTCACGGATATGCTGCTCGCCGATCCAGCGCACGGGAATGTCCCGACCTGCGCTATTGGTCAGGGACACGCCGAAGACACGTTCGGCCTCAAATAGGCCTTGGGCATGGTGACGCATGGCTCGGTGCGTAAAGAGCGCGAGGTGCTCTTTCGAGGCGTCGAACCAGTCATGTATGGACTGATAGTCAGACGGCACCCCGCCGAATTTCCGGGCGGAGCTTTCGGCATGATGAAGCGGTTGGGCCATCTCAAAGACCCTCGTCATAGCTGTGCGAGCATTCGACATAGCGGTCCGCGTGATCGAGCGTGATGCTGTCTGCTGCAATGTCCCAAGTCAGCGTGCCATAGCCGCCCTCATTGTTTTCGAACCCCGGGTGATGGTGATAGGCCAGCGACCAGGCGAAGTCGCCAACCTCTGCGGCAAGC
The DNA here is from genome assembly GCF_024355225.1 of Roseovarius sp. M141. Lineage (NCBI taxonomy): Bacteria > Pseudomonadati > Pseudomonadota > Alphaproteobacteria > Rhodobacterales > Roseobacteraceae > Roseovarius > Roseovarius sp. M141. The sequence continues at coordinate 62,978 of NZ_VCNH01000004.1, read as the reverse complement.
GCCTCCGGCAGCTGGACCTCTGCAGGCTGCACCGTCACATCCTCGACATTGCCGGAGTCGCCATAGCCTTCGTATTCGGCAGTGACCTCGCTGATGCCAAGCGCACGTAGTTGCGCGAGCAGCTCCGCTCGGGTCGCCTTCAGGGTGGTTTCGCGCTCCGCCCGCCACTGAGCCGCCATTGCGGCATAATCGATCTGGGGATTGGTCATGGGTCTGTCCTCTTGTCTGTAATTGGGGGGCCGGGCGTGGCATTGGTCAGCGCGCGGCCGGAAAGCGCAGACCGGTGAAACCCAGATCCGCGACGCCCGGCCCAAAGCCCTCTTTGACTTTTCAGGCGGCTTGTTCTGCCGCTTTGGTGGTTCCCTGCCCAACGATCCGGGCCAGAATTCCCCTCGTGTCGATCCCATTCCCATGCGGCAGGAACACCCGCAACTGGAAGGCGATGATCTCCGTGAAGCAGCCGAGGGCCTTGAGGCCGTCGATCATGCCCCGATCCGCACCGCCCAGCTCGAGACGCATCTCGCCTGCGACGCGGCGGCGGGTCAGGGTGAGACCCCGGCCCAGATCGACAGGTGCGGTGGTGCCGAGGGCGGCGCTCAGCATCTCCTGCGGTGTTTGCGGATTGGAGACGAGGAAGCGGGCGCGCAGCGCGGCCGCCCCTTCCTCACTCAGCGTGCGCCCGATCATGGCGGTCGCCCCGTCCGGCGTGACGCGGTAGATACGCTCATTGGTGGTCGGGATGTCCTTCCAGATCGGCAACAGCAGCCCCGTCAGCAGGTAGAGCTTGGTCGTGGTGGTTTTCGGCAGGGACGCAGCCTCTTCATCCCAAAGCCGTACGAACTCAGGCTTGCCGATCTCTTCCCAGGCCGAGGACTCGAACCGTGCCTCTTCGAGATAGCTCGACCCGTTTGGCCGCACCGCCTTGCGCATCAGCGTGACAATGTCCTCGTCATACATCTGCATGGGCCGCGCCGAGATGAGCGCCGCGCGACCGGAGGCGCGATTGACCATCGGCAGCTTGTCGGGGTTGCGCGACAGGGCGTCATCCGCCGACAGCACGTGGACCGGGTCGGTCACCTCCAGCCCAATGATCCGCGTCACGGCGCCAGATTTCGGGCAGGTCCAGAGATCCTCTGTGGAGACCTGCTCGGTCTTTTCGCCACGCAGGGTTTCCACGCCGAGATCGAGCGTGCCCGCCGCGCGCGCCCGTTCAGTCTGATCGGCAATCCGGCGCATGAACTCGGCAAAGAGCGCGTTCTGCATGTGGATGGGAAGGGCCAGTACCCGGTTCAGAAACCGCTGGATCGGGGGAAGTTCCTCAAGGAGCACCCCGTCCTTGTCGATCAGCCGCAGGGCTGTCCAGTCGGTGAAGCTCTCGTAGCTCATCGCCTCAGCGCGCCCGGTGGCAAGATCGGCGAAATACCCACGCAGCGCCGCCCGCGCGATCGGGCTTTCGAGATTGTCCTCCTCGCGGAACATGCCCTGCGAGCCGGTCTCGCGCTGGCCCTTGGTCAGGGCCCCCAGCTGGTCGAGGCGCTTGGCGATCGTCGAGGTGAAGCGCTTCTCGCCGTGCACATCCGAGGTACAGACACGGAAAAACGGCGCGCAAACCTGCGCCGAGCGATGCGTGCGGCCAAGCCCCTGGATCGCGGCATCCGCCCGCCAGCCTGGCTCCAACAGGTAATGCCGCCGCCGCTTCTGGTTCTTCGCCGTGCGGGCGGCATGATAGGATCGGCCCGTCCCGCCGGCATCGGAGAAGATCAGGATGTCCTTCTCCCCGTCCATGAAGGCCCGGGTTTCCGAGAAATTGCTGCTGGCGCTGCGTTTCTCAGTGAAGAGCGCGCCATCCCGCGATTTCAGCGGACGGATCGATCGGCCCGTCACTTCGGCCACCGCCTCGTCGCCAAAGACCCAGAGGATCTGGTCGAGCGCCGCGGGGATTGGCGCCAGCGTCATCAGCTCCATCATTGCCGCGTCGCGCAAGGCCAGCGCCTCGCGCGAAACGACGAGCGCGCCGGTCTCATCCCGCAAAGCTTCCGCCACCATGTTGCCGTCGATCTCCACGAGCTTTTGGGCATGGATCGGGAAAGCCTGTTCGAGGTAGCCCAGTACGTAATCGCGCGGCGTTAGCGCGCCCTCGACGAGTTCATCCTCCGGGTCCATCGCCTCAAGTCGGCGTTTGAGAAGGCTCTCACCTGTCGAGACAACCTGGATGACGCAAGCCTTGCCCGCCGCCAGATCGTCCTTGATGGCGTGGATGATGCTTGGAGCCTTCATGCCCATCAGGAGATGGTTAAAGAAGCGCTGCTTGGTGCTCTCGAAACGGGACTTGGCCGAGGCCTTGGCGGCGGAGGCGTTGGTCTGACCGGAGGCATCATTGACGCCCGTCGCGGTCAGCGCCGCCTCGAGATTGTGGTGGATCGTGCGGAACGCACCCGCATAGGCGTCGTAAATCTCGATCTGCGCCGGTGTCAGCGCATGTTCCAGCACGTCATATTCGACACCGTCGAAGCTGAGTGCCCGCGCCGTGTAATGCCCAAGCGTCTTCAGATCGCGCGCCACCACCTCCATCGCCGCCACCCCGCCGGCCTCCATCGCAGCAACGAAGCTCTCGCGGCTCGGGAACGGATATTCGGGCCCCTGGCCCCAGAGGCCGAGGCGGGAGGCATAGGCGAGATTGTGAACGCTGGTGGCACCGGTGGCGGAGACATAGAAGACCCGGGCACGCGGTGCTGCGAGCTGCAGCCGCAGCCCGGCGAGACCCTGTTGGGACGGTTTGACCCCCCTGCCCTCTGACGATCCGGCGGCGTTCTGCATGGCATGGGCCTCATCAAAAGCCAGCACGCCGTCGAACCCCGCGCCCATCCAGTCGAGGATCTGGTTGAGACGCGTGGTGCCGCATTTGCCCGCGGAACGCAGCGTGGCGTAGGTGACAAAAAGGATGCCATCGCCCATGGGGATCTGCTGGTCGGGTTTCCATTTGGAGAGCGACTGGATATCGGCGGGCGAGCCGCCGAGATCGCTCCAGTCGCGGATCGCGTCCTCGATGAGGGTGGCGGATTTGGAGACCCAGATCGCCTTGCGGCGTCCCGCAAGCCAGTTCACCAGGATGAGCCCTGCGCATTCCCGCCCCTTGCCACAACCGGTGCCGTCGCCGAGGAAATAGCCGAGCCGATAGGCGTGCGCATCCGGGTCACCATCGGCGCGCGTAAGCTTGGTCTTGTCGTCATCGATGGTGAACCGGCCCGGCAGGTCCCGCTCATGGGCATCATGCGCCATGATGATGGTCTCGAGCTGCGCCTCAGAGAGGTGACCCTCCTCGATCAGGCGGCCGGGCAGACGCAGGCCGTCGGCGGCCTCTGCCTGTGGCAAAGGCGGCGCGACCGAGGCCATGGCAATGCTCTCGACCAGAGGCGTGGGATGTTCCTGGGCACCCGCGATCTCGATCCGCTGCGGACGATAGCGGGCATAGATGTCGGAGACGGGCGTGTTTTCGCGCGGGTTGGAGAGGCTCGTGAAAGTTAGCGGGACAACGGCATTGGCCCGGGGTTTGGAGGCGGCGACAGGCGAAGCGGCGGTCTTGCGCGGGGCAGATGATGGAACGGTCGGCCGAGCATGAGGGATCGCCTCAGCCCGTTGGGCGGGGCGCATCTCGGGCCGGGTTGCGGCCACGGCGTCGACATATGCCAAGGCTTCATCCAGATCCCGGACATTGGCTCGGATCATCTCGCCGCCCTCCTGCACCTTGTCGAAGACCATCAGCTGGGTTTCCACCGAGGTGCCGAGCTTGCGGTAGACTTGCCCCGGCATCGTCAGCGCCAAGCGCGGCCTGAGGAGACCGCAGGCGCGGGACCAATGCGCGGCATCGCGTTCGGGCGTGAATCCCGGCGGCATGATCGCCACCAGCCGCCCACCGGGCGCGAGACGCTTGGCAGCCGCGATAAGATGTTTGGCGGCGATGTGCTTGTCTCGGGAGCGATCGACCGAGGAGGCGAAAGGCGGGTTCATCACCACCACGTCGGGCAGAACCGGCGTCTGCAGCAGATCATCGATATGCTCACCGTCGTGGCCCGTCACCTCGTCGCCGAAGAGGGCCCGCAGGAGGCGCTGGCGAAAGGGGTCGATTTCATTGAGCAAAAGCGTGGCACCGGCCCGGGCGGCGAAAGCAGCTAGGGCACCGGTTCCAGCCGAGGGCTCCAGCACGGTCTCGCCCTTGCGGATCGCCGCCGCCCGCAAGACCAGCGCCGCAAATGGCGGCGGCGTGGAAAACTGCTGCAGCCGGATCTGCTGCTCTGACCGGCGCGTTTCCGTCAGCAGCCGTGAGGCAATCTGCTTTGCGGTGGCGATGTCACCTACCGCGCCGTCCCCGCGCAGCAGCACCTGAACAGCCGCGGCCTGCATCAGGTCATATGCGATGCGCCAATCCCAGGCACCGCCGGCATCGCTGCCATGAAACGTCTCGCGCATGATGCGCGCGAGCGCTGATCTGCGCAGGGGTTGGTGGTCGATCTCCGCGCCGATTTGCGCGAGGGCAGACGTGAGGTTAGCGTGAGAGACTGAGAGAGCCGGATTGGGCTTGGTCATGGGAATTTTCCTTTGGATCAGGGTCTGATTTCCAAAGGACAAAAAGCCCGCTTTCGCTTTTCAGGGTGACGGGGTCAGACCGCGCTGACCTCCAAGGCTTGGTCAGGACTTGGGTTCGACCTGCCGCTTCGCATCAATCAATGCCTGTGCGGCCTGCATCACCTGAACCTGAGATGTTCCCGAGCGTGCATCCTCCAGCGCGGCCTTTACCTTCATGCGAAACCACGCGTCATACGAATTCGTATCAGCGGCCACGGAAATGCTCCTCGAGACCCATATCCAGCAGCTTGCCGAGGTCATCGGGCATGTCTGCAACGCGCACAGCAATTGGGAAACGGTGCCCCGTCAGGTCAGGCGCGCATTGCTCCTCTAGACCGAGGTGCTGCCCATCCTTTTCCGTTTCGTCCATTGTGCTTTCTCCGACCGTATTATCAGCCTATGCTACATCTTCCAGCGTGGCGTCGTAAACGATAATGCCATAGGGTCACAGCAAGCTGGCCCACTTACCGATCGGACGCCGCTTCAAGGGACTTCTCGAACCGCTTGTCCGCCGCCGCTGCTTCTTTCAAGAGCGCGTCAAAATTGTCAGGTGGGTTGCCATCTTCCAGCATCCCTTTGAACGTCGCATAAGCATCCGTCTTGCTGCCATAGGCGCGCAGGGTCTTGTCGTCGTTCACCCAGGCCACCACGATGATCTTCGCATCGCTGTTGAACCGATAGAACAGCCGATACTGCTGGAAGAATTTCGCCCGGAACCAGTGCTTGCGGTGATCGCCGAGTGTGCCGCCTTGCCGGAAGGCGGCGGCACCCGGATCTGCCGGTATGGCCTCGGTGACCAGCTTGAAGATGGCGGCCAGCCGTTTCGTGGAATTTTTCTTGCGCCAGGTCTTGGGATCGCGTGCCTTACGCGCATCGACCTCCAGTGTCAGCCCTTCGAGCTGCTCCAGAAAGAGCGGATGCGCATAAATAGACCATCCATTTACGACAAGGGGCGCTTGGGCGGGCACGCTATCGCCGCTCATTCATCCTCGAGCGATAGCGGCGCATCGAGATCGACGTCAACGTCTCCGACCAGTGCTGCAAGACGGTCATGCAAAGCCCCATCGAACGCCCGAATACGGTCCGGATGCGCCTTGATATCGGCCTCGACAAAATCGAGAAAAGCTCCGAGCACGGGATCTTCCTCGTCGCTGCGCACGGGCTCGATATAGACCCTGCCACTCGGCTCGGTGCAGTAGCGAATCTGGTCGCCCTTGCTCAGCTTGAGCTGCTTGCGCACACCCGCCGGCACGGTCGTCTGATACCGATCCGTGAGTTTCGAGACATCTTGTGCGAGGGCTGTCATGGCAGTCTCCTGAAGAAAAGGGTCTTTGCTGCCTGCGATAGGTAATGCATTTGCATTGCCTTGTCAAGATAAGCCGCAGGATCTGCTGTCGCCGGGCAGGCCGATGAACCGTCCGGCGCAGGACCTAATTTCGCCCCGCGAGATACTCCGCCAGCACCGGACTGGCCTCGCCCTTTGCGGAGCTGAGCAGCTCCGAGCCCGCAAGCGAGGCCTTCGACAGGCGTACGAGCCCACCGGTTTCCTCGATGCGGTAGCAGCGGCGTTTCTGCCGACCCCGCCTGTAGTGCGTCGCGGTGACGATCTGGCAGGTGCTGCCATCGGTGAGCGTCACGGGTGCTGCGAGCCTGATCTTGTCGCCTTCCTCGTAGTCCGGGATCGAAGCCCAGTCCCGGCAGCGCTGGCGCCAGTCCTGGGCGTAGCTGTCCGGGTCTTTCAGGTCGGAGAGGAGCGCGATCAGCCCAAGGGGAGCAAGAGACTCGTTCGGGCCAGCGCTTTCCTCCATGTCCTTGTAGCCCCAGCAGCCGTCATCGTATCGGGTGAGGAAGACAGCCCCGAAAGTGATGGAGCCATCCGCATCGGTCACATAGGTCGTGTCTTCGACAGGGGTGCCGTCGAGATTGGTGACCCTTGCCGCCGCATACCAGGTGGAGCCGACCTTGCAGGCCTTGACCAGTTCAGTTTTGCGCGTGTCGCCATGAGAGGTGCAGAGCTGGGCGATTTCCGCTTTCTCATCCGCGTAGGTCTGGACGCGGCCGTCGGTGTAGAAGAGCCATCCCATCAGGCCGCCCTCCGGTCATCGAGTTCCATCAGCGCATCGAGCGGCACGCGGTAGGGCTGCATGGCGTCGAAATCCTCGCAATTGCCGCAGTTCTGCACGATCGCGAAGGTGTCGCAGGCATCCTTGAGGATGACCCGGAAAGTGCCGCCGAGGCCCGAGGGCACTTCGTAGGTCCCGCCGATGAGATAATCCGAGGCCCGACGCACGAAGACGCGGATACTGTGGCCATCGGTGGCGAGCCGGATCGCACCCCGCCCCCGGTCGATGAGCACCTGCACATCGTCGAGGATGTCGGTGTAGAACTGGCCGGTCAGATCGCGAAACGCCATGCGGCGCTGCGCCATCCAGTCGGTATCCCGAAACGGGTTCATGCCGTCGGCAAAGGCGAAGGAGGGATCGGCCTGCTCGGTCGTGACGATGCGGGTGGTCGTGCCATCGATGCCGTTTGAGCGCAGATGCACGCCATTGCCGACGATGAGGATCAGGGCGGGCCTGTCCACGGGCCCGTTCCAGTTGGGCAAGAAGGTTTTGCAGGCGCGCGCGTGCGCGATTTGCGCCGCCACAGCGGAGGCAGAGAACTTGAGAATAGCCATGGGGATGTCTTTCGGTTGGGTGTGGGAGGGTCGACCCACGCGGGGAATGCCTCGCGCGGGTCGCGTGAGGACTCAGGCCGCTTGCGCGACCTCGCTGTCAGGCTCCGAGGTTTCCGCAGTGGGCTCCGCGTCATCAAAGGCGACACCGGCGGTCTGCATCATCGGCGGGCACCAGGCGGCCACGGCAGCGCGCTGCGCGTCCGTGAGTGTGGCGAAGGGTTCGGCGAAGAGCTTGTCGCAGAAGGCGACGATCTCTTTCTTGCTCGACGAGGCCAGCGTCACCGCTTCTTGAGCGAGACCCAGATCCTCGCCGAGGATCTTCAGGAGCCAGGCCTTTTTGAAGCGGTTGAAGAGCGCCGCGTTCGGCGTCCAGTGGGCGCGGATGTCGGGCATGATCTCAATCTCAAAGTCATGCATCAGGCTGTCGCGCCGAGGATCCCGCGCGAAGCAGGACTGCGTGGTGCTAGCCGTGGCATAGGCCACGAGCTTGGTCTTCTCTCCTGCATCGAGCGCACGAAACGCCGCGAACTGATCGACGGGCGCGCGGGTGTCATCGAGCCAGGACAGATCGAGCGCATCATGCGCCGCCGCCACCTGCTCGAGCGAGGTCTCGTCGATCTCGTCCATCTTGGCATGGCTGCGGTATTCCTTGCGGGCGTCGATCTTGATCGCCTGCGTGACACTCATGCCGCTGGCCAGAACGTCACTGACCAGCTTGAAGAGCGTCAGATCGAGCGTGGCTTCCGGATGCAGCGCCATCGCGGCCCCAAGCGCCATGGCTCGCTCGGTCTTGAGGTCCTCTGCCAGCGAGGCTGGATAAGTGATTTCGCCGGCGCCCGGGGCCTCCTCCCCCGTCGGGTTGGCCAAGGAGCCGCGCGCGCCCTCCTCTTTGACGGTGTCTTCCGGGCGGACAAGGCCCACTTGGAGCGTGACCTTACCAGCCGACCACGACGCAATCACACCAGCGCGGGCGAGGTCCTCGGTGCTGTAGGCCTCCTGCAGGTCGCGGGCTTCCTCTTCCAAGGCGTCCACGCGGTCGTAAAGCGCGTTGTAGGCGTCCTCCTCGAGCCCCTCATCCTCCATCTCGAGCTGCAGTTTCTCGAGTTCAGCGGTGATCTCATCGACGCGCTTCTGGGCCGCCTCATCCGGTTCGATCGGGCAGGGATAGACGCGGCCGTAGTCGGCCATGGTCGCGTAATCATAGCGGACCATCGCATCGGCCCAGGCAAAGCCCAGCTTTATGCGAGCCTCTTCGGCGGCGGCACCGAGCTTCTCGAGCAGGATGGTTTCGACCAGCGCCGCATCCTCGAGCACGGAATGCTCTTCCAGAAGGTCAGCCGCGACAGCACCGCCACGCGCCTCGTAGTCTTCGCGCACAAAGGCCCCGATATCATCGCTGACCTGCACACCGCGGGATTTGAGCGCCTGACGTACGGTATAGGCCTGCAGATAGCCGCCGTCTTTCGTGAGCGCCTCATAGACTTCGCGCTGCGCCTCCTGGCTCGGGTGCTCGGCGAAGGCCTTCATGGTGTCGAGCGTGATCGCCTTGCCTCGGGCCGCGGCGCGGATGTCGGGGTGGATCAGGCCATAGCGCAACCGGCCTTTGACGGCGACGACGGTGGTGCCGAAGGTCTTTCCGATGGTCTCGGGCGTCTGGCCGTCGACCTCCATCATCCGGGCGAAGGCCTCGAACTCGTCGATTGCATTCATTGGTGCCTGGGTGATGTTCTCGGCGAGCGACAGCGCCGTCGTCACGTCGCAATCCTCTGGCACGAGGCGGCAGTCGATCTTGGTCTTGGCGGTGAAGCCCTTGGCGGCCTTGTCCGCGACCAGCTCCTTCAGCGCGGCATGTCGCCGGCCACCGGCAAGCACGGCGTATTTGCCGTCGAGCTTCTGGACGAGGAGCGGCTGGAGCAGGCCCAGCACAGCGATGCTGGCCTTCAGATGCGCGATGTTCTCGGGATCATAGGTTTCCGGCGAGTTGCTGCGCACATTGGCGGGATGCGGGACCAGATCGCCGATAGCGACGGTAAGAGGAGCAAAGCTTGTGGTCATGGGATATCCTTCCAGGTGGGTGAGATGCGGCCCGCGCGCGCGTGACCAATCCCCGGTTTCAGGGATCACCACGACAAAAGGCCCACTTTCCCTTTGAGGGGTCAGTGGGCCTTGAGTTTTCGGATCGACATTTTGGGAAGGCCTCCTGCCCTACCAGTCGCGCGCCAGCATGATGGTCAGCACGCGCATGGTTGTGGCAGGATTGTCCGGGGTCTCGGCCCCGTAGCGGAAATCCGAGTCTGCTTCATAGAGATCGATTTTCCAGAACACGGTCTCCCCCCGGATCTCGACCGCCCCGAAATCGTGCCATCCCTCGGGATCATTCTCAGGCTCGAATGTGTCGAACGTGCCGGTGGCCTTCACCGCCTCGGCCATGAAGCCGTCACCGGCCTCCATAAGCGCGCGGGTGACATGCATCCGGCCCTGAATGGGCTGCGCGGGCGGCACTCCAAGGCACGCGAGCTTGCGAAACGCGTCGTTCTGCGCCGCGATCACGGTCGGATCGGGACGGTCTGGCTGGGGTTGAACGGTCATGGACATGGGGATCTCCTTTGAGAAGTTGAAACACCCTTCTCAAAGCCCGCTTTTTCTTTTCCGCTTGGCGGATGAATCGAGGCCGAAGGCGCCCTACCCGAACAGCCCCTTGGGTCTGTAATTCGGGTTGGGGATAGTTTCGATCCAGCCGCCTTGTTCTTTGATGCTCTCGAGCGCTGCCGAGAACGGATAAGCGCCCTCGGACTGGCTCCACCAATAGGCACCGCGTTTGAAGGTGATGATCTTGCGGCGGCCGTCTTCGAAGCAGGCCACCCGCAGCGTCTTGGGTTCCTTGCGTGACATGCGAGTCTCCGTTCTCCGTGTGGTCAGGCGGCCTCGGCACTGCGCCCTGCCCTACCCGCCTCAGATTGTGCGATCAGATAATCACAGGCGCGCTGCGCGTCCGCGGCGTGCCGGAAGATCGCGCCCTTGTCCGACCGAAGGACCCGCAACCAGTTGTGCAGGTAGGCGGCATTCATCTCGAGCGTATGCGCCGTGAAGCCGAGCGTCTGACCCAGGAACACTGAGGTCAATTCCGCGACGATCTCCTCGCGCGCATAGGACGTGTTGCCAAACTTCGAGAACCCGAAATCGCGGTTCAGTCGATGGGGAGCTTTCGTGGCATGGGCCAGCTCATGGGCCCAGACCCCGTAGAAATTGCGCGGGTCCTGGAACCGCGTGATGGATGGCATGTAAACCTTGTCCACGGGGGGCAAATAGTACGCCTCCGGGCCCGTGAAGACGGTTGTGATGTCGATGGCATCGAAAAACGCCTGCATGTGCGGGATGGGCTCGGACTGCGGATGCTCGGGCACGGGCTCCGGGTCAGGGTAGAAGCTGTCGGGCAAGCCCTCGATCTGGCAGGCATTGAACACACGGTAGGATTTCTGGAAGCGGAAGATACGGGCTTCCTCGGAGTGATCATCCCCGTCGCTGTGATCATGCTCATCGCCGGCGTCTCTCCGGCTTTGACCGTAATAAACGACGACAGAGGACTTTTCGCCCTTGCGGACCTTTGCGTCCAACGCATTGGCCTGCGGCAGCGTCATCCAGAAGGGAGAGCTGTGGCCCGCCATCACGGTCCGCATCGTCAGCAGGAAGTTGTTCACTCCCTGGTAGGGTTCCCCGCCCACGCGCAGGGGGCGACAGCTGCCACCTGCGGTCCATGGCTTGCGCCACGGCAGGACGCCGCGCTCGATGATGCGGATGATTTCGTTTGTGATGACCTCTGAGGCATCGAATTTGGGCGTACGGGATCGGGCCATGGCTGGCCTCCTTTTCGAGTTTTGGTGAGAGGGAGTGGTGACTAGGTTGACCGACAGGGGCGCGGATCGTTGGCGATCCTGGCACCGAGGGCTTCGACCATGTCGATGTAGGTGGTCAGCGACACGGACTTGCCGGGACCCGAAGAGTCAGGGTCGACCGATCCGTCCCGCGCCACCCGCGGCAGGTTCGCGAAGGCGATGACATCGGTGACGGGTCGGATATCGATGAACGGCGTGCCACGTGCGACCGCAAGAGCGGCCAAGGGAAAGCGCTCGATGGGCGCGAAGGTCGACACGGTGGTCCAACCGAGATGGATGAATGTTCCACCCTCTCCGCAGGTCACATGCGCGTTTGGCAATAACGCCGCCTGCTTCAGATAGCCGAGGTCACGCAGGACAGTCTCGCGCTCGAGCCGTTGTGCCTGCCCCGTCTGGCCGGTTCGGCGTAGTTCCTTGTGTCGCCACCACCAGGCAGCGGTCGCGCGCAACACGCGCAAAACACCTGTTTGCATCGGAATGCCCTTCATCAGGAAAGACAGACCGGAATCCGGCCCGGACCCATCTGAGGGACCCCAAAGGCCCTCATCCGTCAGTCACAAAACCCGAAGGACACTTTCACTCTTTAGGGATCTGATGCCGGGGAGCGTTAAATGCAAAGCTCATGAGAACGTAGGATCCTCCACTTTCCGGCATCAGACACCAATGAGGAACAGGATCAGGCCCGGACGCCCTCTTTCGGGCATCCTCAGGCCTGACCTCCCCCGGCCCTCCTCTTCCTCTCAAACCCCATGATTTCCGCAGGTGGCTTGATTTTGTTCCTGTTATGTTCTATTTCAAAAGCCACGCTAAGAAGGGAGATCCCCGATGGAAAGCACCACTTACGCCCTGCCCGCGACGCCCAAGCAGATCGCCTATGCGCGCGCACTGGCCCTGCGCAACCAGACGCTTCTGCCGTGGGAGGTTCAGCAAGATCGGCGCTCCTTGAGCGCCTGGATCGACGCACAGGCCAAGCTGAAGCCGGGCACGCAGGACAGCCGCCCGACATCAAAGCAGGTCGCCTTCGCCGAGCGCCTCGCACGCATCAAGCGCCGTGCCGTGCCGGATGAATGTTTCCGCGACAAGGGGCTGATGTCGAAGTGGATCGACGGGAACAAATGAAGCTGGGCTGACCCTGCGGTGATCGAGATTACTTCAGCCGATCGACAACGGATGCCCCGCCCGACCCGGCAAGCGCGATCAGGCTGGACTGGATCTTGGATGTGAAGACGGAACTGAACGTGCCGATGGGCGTGCGGTCCTCCCAGACATAGGACCGCTCCAGAATATCGGTGTTGATCTCGTCCAGCATGACCCATTTGCGGACATGGGTTTCTGACCCCACGCGCTGCGACTCGATCTGTGGCACCTCGATGATCAGCACGATGTTGACGAGCATTGCCGCAACAAGCAGCCAGAGCGGGGTTCGGGTACACCCCATTGAATCCTAGCCTACGGCGACCCCGAACAGCGCACCGACCCCGGCTGTCGCCGCCATTGCAAGCGCTCCCCATAGCGTGACCCGCGCGGCCCCACGGACGACGCCTGCGCCGCCGGCAGAAGCGCCCAATCCGCCAAGAACCGCAAGGCCGAGGATCGTCGATCCCGCCACCAGGGGAGCGATCTGCGCCTCCGAGACCAGCAGCACGACGATCAGGGGTAGCACGGCCCCAACTGCGAAGGTCAGTGCGGACACCAGAGCCGCCTGGATAGGGCGAGCCGTCACGGTTTCCGAAATGCCGAGCTCGTCGCGCGCATGCGATCCGAGCGCGTCGCGTTCAGTCAGTTGCACGGCAACCTTCTCGGCCAGATCCCGATCAAGACCTCGATCGACATAGATCAGGGTCAGTTCCTCCAGTTCGGCCTCGGGCGTTTCCTCGAGTTCGCGGGTCTCACGAGCGAGGTCGGCCTGTTCGGCGTCGGTCTGGGAACTGACTGACACGTACTCTCCTGCAGCCATGGACATCGCGCCAGCTACAAGCCCGGCCAACCCGGCGATCATGACCTCAGGCTTGCCCGACCCCGCTGCGGCGACGCCGACGACGAGGCTCGCGGTCGAGACAAGACCGTCGTTGGCGCCGAGAACGGCGGCCCGCAGCCAGCCGATGCGATGCACCATATGGATTTCAGAATGTGATAGACGGCTCATGGCGTGGCTCCTTGAACGATGTCAGCTTGCTCTGACGTGATGGCCTGTCGTTTGCCCGTAGCTGGCTCCTGCGGCGCGATGCGCAGCGCGCGCAGAGCGTTCAGGATCACGGCAACGTCGATCACTTCTTGCAGGAGCGCGCCCTGGACCGGCGTGAGGTAGCCGAAAGCGGCCGCGATCATGCCCATGACAGACAGGCCGATCCCGGCGACAACGCTTTCGACTGCGATCCGGCGCGAGGCGCGCGCGATCTCGATGCCGGGCCCAAGCCGGTCTATCCGGTCGACGAGCAGCACCACGTCGGCGGCCTCGGCCGAGGCCGCGGCGCCCCGTGCCCCCATCGCCACGCCTACATCGGCCGCGGCCAGGGCGGGCGCATCGTTTACGCCGTCACCCACCATCATCACCGGCCCGTGTTTACGCTCGGAGAGCACCAGCAACACCTTTTGGTCCGGCGTCAAACCGGCCCGTAGCCCGTCGAGGCCCAGCCCCTCGGTCACGCGCTCGGCCACGTCCGCGCGGTCGCCAGTGGCCAGAAGGATGCGCGCGATCCCTTGACGGCGCAGACCGTCCAGCATGGCACCCGCTCCCTCGCGCAGCGGGTCGGACATGACGAGGTGCCCGGCCATGTGACCGTCAACTGCCACTGCGACAAGGACCGATCCGGCGCCCTTGGCGGGGTGATCGCCCACCATCCGCCCGACACGGGACGCCACGAAGCCGTCGCCGCCGACGATCACCTCGCGGTACTCCACACGACCCAAGACCCCTTCGCCCGGGATCTCAGCCACTTCTGTCGGAACGGGCAGTGTGAAGCCCCGCGCCTTTGCGGAGGCGACGATGGCCTGCGCCACGGGGTGTTTCGATGCCTGATCGAGCGCGGCGGCAAGGCGGAGGATGTCGTCCTCGGTCATGCCATCGTGGCTGTCGATCGAGATGATCTGCGGACGGCCATCCGTCAGCGTCCCCGTTTTGTCGAGGATCAGCGTGCGGATGCGCGCCATTGTCTCGAGCGGCCCTGCGCCCTTGATCAGCACGCCAAAATGCGCCGCGCGCGACAGACCCGCGACCAGTGCGACCGGCACGGCAAGGATCAGCGGACAGGGCGTGGCGACCACCAGCACGGCGACCGCGCGGATCGGATCGCCTGTGAACCACCAGGCCGCGAAGGCGATACTGACGGTGACGACCAGAAAGCCCAGCGACCAGCGGTCGGCCAGCCGGGACATCGGCGCTTTGGACGCCTGCGCTTCCTCCACCAGACGAACGATCCCGGCATAGGTGCTGTCCTTGGCCTCGCGCGTCGCCGTCAGATCGAAGGCCTCGCCCGCGTTGGTCGATCCGCTCATGGCGTCGGCCCCGCGCGCCAGCCGGACTGGGAGGGACTCGCCGGTCAGCGCCGCGGTGTCGAGGAAGGCGGTGGCGGACGTCACCGTACCGTCCACGGGAACGACTTCGCCCTGCCGGATCAGCAGGCGATCGCCCGGTGCGATCTCCTCGAGAGGCACATCCTCAAGACCGCCGTTCCGGTGCCGCGTCGCGGTCCGGGGTACGCGAGATAGAAGATCCTTCATCGAACGACGTGCACGGCCCTCAGCGAAGGCTTCGAGGAAGGTGCCTCCAGAATACATGACTGCGACGACAGCCGCAGCCAAGGTCTCGCCGAAGACAAGCGCCGCCGACATCGACAGTGCGGCAACGATATCGAGGCCCACCTCGCCGCGCCCAATGCTCCGGACGATTTCGACCACAAGCGCTGAGAGCGCGGGAACAACTCCTGCAATCCAGATCAGGCTCGCAATCTCTGGTTGGCCCGCAAGGTAGAATGCGAGTCCCACGATCAGCCCGGTTGCGGCCATCAGCAGGAGTGCGGTCTTGAAGCGATCGGTACGGGCCTGTTCCATGCGGCTCAACTTCCCCCGGCTGAGGCGATTGCCGCTGGTTCTTCGGAAAAAAGACGCCCGACTCCCACGCCCATTGCATTCCCTTCATCATCGCGCAGAAGAAACAGGGCGTCGAGTCCACGTTGTCTTGCGAGGTCCGCACCCCTCTCCGCACCGAGCACCATCAGCGCCGTCGCCCAGGCGTCGGCCTCGGCACAGGTGCGGGCCACCACGGTGACGGAGGCGGGCGACGCGATCAGCGGCGCGCCACGTCTCGGATCCATAGTATGCGACAGGCGGCGCCCCTGAACCTCGACGCAGTGGCGGTAGTCACCGGAGGTCGCGACGGCGGCGTCCTGCAGCGCCAGAACCGAATGCGGCGCGCGGCGGTCCGGGTAGGGCGCCTCGACCGCGATCGTCCAAGCTTCGCCATCCGGCCTGAGACCGATTGCACGCATCTCGCCATCGATCCCGACGAGGGCATCGGCGATCCCGTGGTCGCGCAGGGTCTCGGCGAGCCGGTCGACGCCGTAGCCTTTGGCGATGCCGTTGAGGTCCAGCTCGATGGGGGCCGTCTTGCGCAGCTGCATCCCCTCGATCTCCAGCACCTCCTGCGCCGGGCGGCGGAGGGCGTCCATCGCGGCGCGGATACCCTCGGGCGCGGCGGCCCCGGGCCCGAAACCCCAGGCCGTCACCGCATCGCCCATGCCGATATCGAAGGCCCCGCCCGAGGCGCTCCCGATCTCGAGCCCGAGGCGCAGGACCGACCGCAGTTGCTCCGGCACCATCACCCAATCGCCCACCGGCGCCGCGTTGATCCGCATGAGCGCGCTCTCCGCGTTCCACGTCGACATCTGCGTGTCCACCTCGTCGACAGCCGCCTGAAGGGCGGCACGGATTGCATCCGTGTCGAGGCCCCGATCCGCGAAGAACAGCGCCGACCAGCGCGTGCCCATGGTGGGGCCGTTCAGGGCGATGCGCGCGCGCTCAGTAGATATCTTCGACATACCGCCCCTCCGTCTTCAGGACTGCGGGCGTAAGCCCGGCAGGTGCGAGGATCTCGGCCAACGCATCGCTCACGCCCGTGGCCATGTCGCGCCCGCCGCAGACCATCACACGCGCCCCGTCGCGGATCAGTCGGGCCACCTGCGCCGCGTCGGCGCGCAGGGCGTCCTGCACATAACTGCGTCGCGCGCCGCGCGAGACGGCGGTGACAAGCCGGGTCAACCGCCCCTCAGCCTGCCAGCCGGACATCTCTTCGCCATAGAAGAAATCGCTGTCCGCATGCCGCATGCCGAAGAAAAGGTGCACGGACCTGTGACGCGCATTGCCACGGATGAAGCCTGCCAGCGGCCCGATGCCGGTGCCCGCCCCGATCAGGATCAGCGGCGCGCGGCTGCGGCCGGCGTGAAAGCCGGGATTGCGGCGCAGGAAGGCCGTGACCGTATCGCCCGGCTCCAAGGCGGTCAGCTGACCCGAGGCCAGACCGCCCGGATGCTTGCGCACCACGATCTCGACGAACCCGTCGCGCCGGCCCGAGGCCAGCGAATAGAGGCGCGGCACCGGGCTGCCCTGCGGCAGGACGCCGATCAGGTCGCCCGCCTGGAACCGTGCGAAGCCCGCGCCGGTCAGCCGCTGCCACGGCGTCGCGCGCGGTAGGTCGAAGCGCAGGATCGCGGCCCCCGCCTGCATTTCGGCCCCGTAGTTGCGCCGCGAGACGAGGGTCAATGTTTCGGTGCGCGGCGAAACGGGCTGGTGAGAAAGCTCGAGAGAGATGCCAAGCATCTCGCCAAGCGCGCGGCCCCAGCGCGCGAAATCCTGTGGCGATTGGCGGTCGATCGTGTCCAGCGGCATGAGTTCGGCCCAGCCCTTCGCCTGCGCCGCTGCCGCAACGGCCTTGGCGAAGGCGCAATAGGCCGGAAAGCTGCGGTCGCCGAAGCCGAGCAGGGCCATCGGGATATCAGGCGCAGGGGCCGACGCGTTCATCCGGTCAAGGAACCCCTTCGCCGAGGCCGGCGCGGCACCATCGCCATAGGTCGCGGCGAGCACGATGATGCGCTCGGCTCGGGCGTAGCGCTCTGGCGCGAAGCCCGACATCGGGCCAACATGGACGCCCTGCCCCGCTGCCGTCAGCGAGGCATGCAGGGTCGCGGCGAAGCCCCAGGTGCTGCCACCCTCGCTGCCGACAAGAAGGATCGTCTCGGCACGGCCCGCGGGCTGGTTGCCGCGGATGCGCGGCCGCCCGCGCCGCCCGGCAAGCCAGATCAGGACGCCGGTCACGCCCATCGCCGGCACTCCGAGCGCCATCATCCCGAGCACAAGGCCGAGCGTCGCGGCCCCCTGCCCCGTGTGCAGCATGTAGATTGTTTCGGAGACGCGCTCCCACCCGGTCAGGTCGGCCCATGCCACGAGCGCGCCGGTTCCCTGGTCGAGATAGCCGGTGCCCCGGTCGGTCTTCAGTGTGAACACGTCCGTCGCATCGCCGGGATAGGGAAAGCTCAGCTCGCGCAGCTCGGCGACGGGCGTCTGCAGCAGCGTGGCCATCTGATCGAGAGCGAACCCAATCTCTCCGCTCACTTCGGCGGGATCGGCCGGCAGGACGCCACCGTCCGGCAGAAGATCGAAGGTCGAGGCCGTCATCCAGAGGGCGGTGGTGGAGGACAGAACGAGGCCGATGACGGCAATCCGGGCGATCTCGACATGCAGCCTGCCCGCGAGCGGACCGCGCAAGGGCGCGAACCAGTGCCGCCATCCGCCCGCCCGCCGCGCGACCAGCACAGCACCCGAGAGCGAGAGGACCAGCATCGCTGCGGCCCCGGCGGCCATGGCGATGCGCCCGCCATCCCCGAGGAAGAGCGAGCGATGAAAGTTGGTGAGCCAGCGAAGGGCCTGGTTCGGGTCGGCCGAGGCAACGCCCGCGCCCGTCGCCGGGTCGATCACGGCAGCACCCGGCGCGCCCTGATCGAACCAATAGGCGGTGATCCGACCGGAGGGCGACCGCCGGATCTGCTCGACGCCCGGATAGACGGCCTGGATGCGGTCCGCGAGGGTGGCGACTGTCTGGCCAGTCTCCACCTGCGGCGCGGCGATGCGCTCGGCCGCAGGAAAGACCGAGAGCGCCGCGCCGCTCAGGCTCAGGATCGTGACGAGCGCGAGTGCCAGAAGACCCGGCCAGCGATGGAGTGTACGGATCATTGCCCTGCCCCTCACATGTCGTAGGAGAAGTTGGCGATGTAGCGCCGCCCGCTCACCGGCGTACCCGCGCCCGCCGTCGTCAGCGGCACGGCCACCTCGTTCGGGCTGTCGCGCATATCCTCGACCGCCGCGTCGATGTGCAGCGTGTAGCCCGCATCGAACAGCGCGTCGGCCAGATCGAGCGTGATCTCGAGACTGCGGCCCGCGCCGACGCTGGCGCCGGTGATACCGTTTACCTGCGCGGTATCGCCGCCCGTGGCACGGTACCAGTCGCTCAGATGCTCGTAGTACTTGGACTTGCCACCAGCCATCCAGAGACTGCCGACATAGGCGCCCGAGGCGTCGGTAACGTAAAGCGCGAGGTAGGCGCCGTCGCCGCCATAGTTGTTAAGGGTGGTTGTGAGCGTCACGGGCCGTGCCATAGCGAGGCCGGGAAGCGTGAGTGCGGTCGTAAGCGCGAGCGTTGCGAGAAGTGATTTCATGGGAATGATCCTTGTTCAGGGTGCTTCGGAGCTGTTCAGTTCACCTGAACCTGCGGAGGGGCGCCGTTTCCGAAGAGGCCGTTCTGCGGAGGAGCGACCGTTCCAGCGGGCGCGGGATTGCGGGCGCCACCGCGGTCGTCGTCATCATCCTCGTAGTCCATCTCGACGATCTGCAGCGTCGCCGGATCGAGCTTCACCTCGATCTCGCGGCCATCCTGGTCTCGGCCTTGGATTTCGTAGCAGCCGTCGTCGATCTCGAAGTCGCGCACCGTCCAACCGTTCTGTTCGGCCATCTGCATGGCGGCCTCGCGCGGCTGCCACTGGTCACGGGGCGCATTGCAATCATCGTCGTCGGCCAGCGCAGCGCCGGCGGGCAAAAGTGCGATCAGGGCAAGGGCGGTCAGAGTCTTTTTCATGGCAAGGGGTCCTTTCGTTTGATGAGACCAATCTGGCACCCCGACCTGAGGGCATCCTGACGCCCCAGCGATTCCTGCTTCAGCTTGCCGTCAGGAAAATGGCCCCGCCGATGAGGGCGGGGCCAAAAAAAGATGCGAGCGCAGGCTACAGGGCTGGCATGGCTATGCGCCCTGCCCCGCGTTCAGGTGAATTCGAACTGCTCGAAGCGGACACGGCGAGGCGTTTGGCCTTGTGCTTTCAAGCCCTTGAGAATCCCGTCCTTCAGACCGGTTGGGCCGCAGAACCACAAATCGGCTTGCCGGATCGCGAAAGGGACCGCGCCAATCAGGCGCTCGGCCGTGAGCCTGCCATCGCGCGTCGTAACGACCACCTCGAAACTGAACCTCGGGTTGCGGGCAGCCGCAGCGCGCAGCGTCTCTACCCCAATCGCCTCCTCTTGTGTCCGAACGCAGTGGATGAGGTGAATGTCGCGGCTATCCGCTTCGCTCAGGCTTTCGGCCCAGGCGAGGAACGGCGTGATACCGATGCCGCCCGCCAGCCATATCTGGCGCGCACCGCCCTTGCGGAAATTGAACCGTCCATATGGCCCTTCGACTTGCACGCGCGTTCCGGTCCGCAAGATGGCGGGCAAGCTTCGTGTCCAGCCACCCAACCCCCGGATGGAGAACTTCAGGGTGCCATCAGGGCGCGGGGCGCTGGCGATCGTGAAGGGGTGCGGCTCGGACAGTCCTGCCTCTGGCGCGCGGAAGAAGGCGAATTGCCCCGGCCGCCACCGCATGGCCCGCCTCTCGGGGCGGAGGGTTAGCGTGGTGGTGTCCTTAGTCTGGCTGATCTCTGTGACGGTGAATTCTCTACGCCGCAGGAACGGGGCGACCAGCTCGGTGAATATCCACGCGATCACTCCGGCGATGCCGAATGTGTTCAGAAGCACCGAGAGCGATGGATCTACCTCTGTCGGCAGGTCGACGAAGAACTGGTGAAAGACCACGATTGCAAAAAGGGCCCCCATGAAACGATGGCTGAACCGCCAGATCTGATAGGGGATTTCCAGTGGGGTGAAAGGCAATCTCCGGAACCAGCTGACAGCAACCAGGGCGAGAAGCGCGTTGAAGGCAAGTTCGCCCGCCTCTTCACCAAGTTCACCAAGGGAGGTTTCACGCACCAAACGCTCGAAATCCGGCTCGATCTGCTGGTGCAGGATCATCAGGACCATTGCGGAAATACCAAGCCACTTGTGGAAACGGTACATGCGATCGAGACCGCCGAACAATGGTTCCACCAGCGGCGGCCGTGCGGCGAGGATCAGGGTCTGTGCCATCGCGACAACTGCCGCGGCCCCGACGGCAATGCCAAGTGCTGCATCCGCGCCATAGGGCGCATAGGTGTTGAACCCGATCAGTGCCGCCAGCAGGCATGGCAACGCAACCAGCACCGGGCCCGTCAGAGCTAGAGGAGAGTTTAGGGAAAGCCGGGAGAGTGGCGGCAGGCCCGGCACCGGGACATTACCGTCGCGACGCGCTGCATCAGTCATCGTCGCGTCTCTCGT
This sequence comes from Roseovarius sp. M141, assembly GCF_024355225.1. Taxonomy (NCBI): domain Bacteria; kingdom Pseudomonadati; phylum Pseudomonadota; class Alphaproteobacteria; order Rhodobacterales; family Roseobacteraceae; genus Roseovarius; species Roseovarius sp. M141. The sequence continues at coordinate 42,116 of NZ_VCNH01000004.1, read as the reverse complement.
GATCCCGCTCGCGGCGATCATCCTCGTCGTCCTCGTATTCGAACTCGATTATCTCCAGCGTGGCCGGGTGGACAGTCACCTCGATCGCACGCCCCTCGGCATCCCTCCCATCGATCTCGTAGCAGCCGTCATCGATCTTGATCCGGCGCACCGTCCAACCATTTTCCTCAGCCAGCATGGCAACAGCATCGCGCGGCTGCCAGTCGGCCATCGGCACGAAGCAATCGTCGTCAGCCAGCGCCGCGCCGACCGGAAAGACCGCGAGAAAGCCGATAATTGTCAATGTCTTCTTCATGGGGCACACTCCTAGTGGCTCGCCTCTTGATGCCATTCATGCGCCGCGAAGCTGACGGCAGCCTGAAGGGGCTCGACCCACAAGCTTCAGCTTCGTGTCAGCCAGACGGATCATGGAGGGACATCAGGAAAGGACGGGTACGACCATGCGCATATTGCTGATCGAGGACGACACGACTCTTGGCGCTGCCGTGCGCGACCAGATCGCAGCTGATGGCCAGTCAGTAGACTGGGTCACGCGGCTAGACGCGGCGGCAGACGCGATGAGCGCAACCTCCTACGACCTGCTCCTGCTCGACCTCATGCTGCCAGACGGACGTGGTATCGGGTTCCTCAAGGGCCTCAGGACGCGTGGAGACGTGACGCCGGTCATCATCCTGACGGCGCTCGACCAGGTGTCCGATAGGATCGAAGGCCTCAATGCGGGCGCTGACGACTATCTTGTGAAGCCCTTCGACCTGTCGGAACTGTCGGCACGGATCGGATCGGTCGCGCGGCGCTACAGCGGCAACCCCAACCCGATCCTGACCCACGGACCGCTCGACATCGACCTTGCCGCGCGCAGCGTCCATCGGGATGGCAGACATGTGCCGCTGACGGCGCGGGAATGGGCGCTCTTCGAGGCCTTCCTGGCGCGTCCCGGGCAGCTCCTGTCCAAGGCGCAGTTGGAGGAGAAGCTCTACGCTTTCGACGCCGAAGTCGAGAGCAACACCATCGAGGTGCACGTGAGCCGCCTGCGCAAGAAACTGGGGAGCGCCATCATCGAGACCGAGCGCGGCATGGGTTACCGGCTGGGCAAGCCATGATGTGGCCATCCAGCCTTCAGGTACGGCTCGGCTTGTCACTCGGCCTTGTGCTGACGATCCTCTGGCTCGCCGCCGCCACGGTTACCGCGGTGATCGTTCGGGGCGAGATGGATGAGGTCTTCGACAGCGCCCTACGCGAAACCGCCGAGCGCATCCTGCCGCTGGCCGTGACCGACATCGTCGGGCGAGAAGATCAGGGTGTGACGCAGCGCCTCGCGCCGATCCGGGAGCATGACGAGTTCTTCACCTACATCGTACGCGATGCCGAGGGACGCATTTTGCTGCAATCCCATGCGGCGGACCCTGCCGTGTTTCCTCCATACGACGGTCCGGGATTTGGGCAGAACGCCACACATCGCCTCTACAGCGACGCGGCGCTCCAGGGGACGATCAGCATCACCGTGGCCGAACCGTTGACGCATCGCGCTTCGGTTGCTCGGGAAATCCAGATGAGCCTCGGCCTGCCGCTGCTGGTTGTGCTGCCGTTGGCGCTCGCGTCGATTATTCTCGCTGTGCGCTTTAGCCTCGCCCCTCTCCATCGGTTCCGTACGCGGCTTGAAGCGCGCGGCGTGCGCGACCTGTCAGAAGTACCCGCGGCCGACCTGCCGACAGAAATCGGACCGCTGGCTGCAACCTTGAACAGCCTTTTGGCTCGGCTGCGCGACGCGTTCGAGGCTGAGCGAAGTTTTGCAGCCAATGCGGCTCATGAACTAAGGACACCATTGGCGGGCGCTATCGCCCAGGCGCAGCGACTGCGGTCAGAGACCAAAGATCCGACCATCGACGCGCGCGCCGCCGAGATCGAGGCGACGCTCAAGCGTCTCGCTCGGCTGTCCGAACGTCTCCTGCAGCTTGCGCGGGCGGAAGGCGGTAGACTTCGGATGGACCAGAGCGCTGATGTCAGAACCATCACTCGGGTCGTGGTGGAAGATATTGCGCGCAGCACAGAGAACGGGCGCCTTATGTTGAACTTGCCGGACACGCCTGTCTTGTCTGATATCGACCCCGACGCATTGGGAATTCTGTGCCGGAATCTGATGGAAAACGCCCTACGCCACGGGGCGCAGAATGCCCCAGTCGAGGTTACACTCACGAGCGACGGGCAGTTGATCGTGGCGAACGAGGGCCCCGCGGTAGCAACCCAAACACTCGAACGCCTGACAGGGCGCTTCGAGAGGGCAGATGCAAAAACTGATGGTAGCGGGCTTGGCCTCGCTATCGTCTCAGCCATCGCAGAACGGATCGAAACCTCTCTCTTGCTCCAGTCACCACGTCCCGGTGAAACTTCTGGATTTCAGGCATCCGTCAGATTGCCAACAGATGCTCCAAATGCCCATGTGAAAGATCGGGAGCATTGGCCTTGAAGTCTGACGCATCACCGGCGACGTCATCGTTTGAAGAAAATCGCAGAAACGTAGGAAAGCTTTCTTATAGGAGAGCTATTTTCTTATATTTTTTCTGCACTTAGGACTGCTCTGTAGAGCAGGCCCGCTATCGGCGATAGCCGCTTTTGCGCCAAGCCCTCGGGAAGTGAGGCCGAAGCCTCACCCGAAGGGATCGTATTCCGAGACGATCACGACCTCGTCGCCGTCGATTTCATCGGCGGGGACGGCGCCGAAGGTTCCATCCCCTGCCTGGAAGACGATGATCGAGACCATGAGCGTGGCGGCGAGGGAGGCTGCGAAGGCGTGTGCATCTTTGCGGGACATCTGTTTGGCTCCTGTCTTGGAGGCGGGGGACCATCCCCCGCGCGACAGGACCCCGCAGGCCCGAAGACTGGCTGACATCACCGGGTGCGTTCGGCTTGCCCGAATCCATCCGGCGGCACGGGCTTGCCCGTAGTCCGACCCCTCGCGGGTTGATCTCGAAGACGGGATTCGGGCCAAGGAAGGGAATGGCGAGCGGGGGATGGTCCCCCAACATCAGGAGCCGGTTGTCCCGCTGATGCTTGGAACGCCGCCAGCCTCCCGGCCACGCTCTTGGTTGAAGACTTCTTCTTTGGGGATGGATCCTTTGGTGCCCCGCGAACTCAAAGGACAGGGTTGTGATGGATGAGAGGCCCGAACTTTGGCGGGCCCCTCGGTTTCAGTTGGGCTCAGGCGGCCAGGTCCGCGCCCCCTGCCCTTTCGCCCTCTTCATCGCCAACGATTTCAAGTCGCGCATTGCGGTATCCTTCCTTGGCGATCCAAAGCTCGGCCGCAGTGACAGATTCCGCCAGATGCAGCAGCTCGGTGTTGCCGCTGAAGTCGAGGAGCACGCGCACCTGCCCGGGCTTCGGCTCCTCGGCCACCTCGAAGACCAGGGCGCTGTCAGCCGAATGGCTACGCATGATGGTCACGAGGATCACCCCCTCCGAGGAGAAGTTACCCTCATGCAGCGTGAACGACGCGGGTGCCGTCCAGGTCGGGTAAGGTCGGGGTGGCTCCTTCTTCACAAGACGGCCGACGCCGTTCGAACGTTCCCAGGCCGCCAGCTTCTTCGTGAAGCGTGCCGGCGGCTTGGGGCTGCCATCGGTGTAGCGAATGAGCGCCCCGAGGGGGGCAGTGTCGATGATGGTTGTTGCAGACATGATTCCTCATTCCGAATGCGAGTAATCGCACTCATCTTATTGATATTGTTACACTATAGGGTGATTGGGGGCGGAATCTCCGCCCCCCAGTGGATCACGTTATTCCGCGGCCAGCATCGACGCGCTTTCAGCAGGCAGGTCATCCGTCAGGAATGCAGGAAGGTCAGCTTCACTGACACTGTCAGCCACTTCGGCATCCGCCCCCAGCCCTTCGGCACAGTCCTCACCGTGTAGCGCCACGAGATCGTTCCGGCGCAGGACCTCGGGCAACCAGCCGCTGCCCTTCAGCAAGCGCTCGGCCTCACTGGCCATCTCGCTCTTCTTCAGGTGATCGAGGAGTTGGGCAGTCCCCTCCCCTTTCGCCTCGCGCACGGCCTCAAGGATGCGCGCCTTGGGCACGCGGTTGAGATAGGTGTCCACCGTCGGCTCCCAGCCCGCCTCGAACATGTCGAGACCTGTGGCACGCGCCACGAGATCGGCATGCGCCATACGCCGGGTCAGACCCCCAGCGGAGATGCCTGCCCCGTAAGGGTTCACCTTCTCATGCAGCGCGTTGACGCCGAAGCTGAGGCAATGCGCCAGCAGGGCCAGCCGACTGCCCTGGTCGAGGATCGTCAGATAGTCCCAGAGTGCCGCATCATCGCCAAGCGGCAGATCGGCTTCCCATTCCGCGTGACGCTCGTCGACCAGCTTTGCCACCACGCTGTCCTTCAGATCGGGCGCCTGCGCCGACATGTAGACCTGACGCACGGATGCCTCGAGACAGCTTCCTGAAGCAGAGGAGGTGCGGAAGGTGTCCGTGACGAGCTTCAGCAGCAGCAGCGTCAGCGCCACATCCGGCGAGCGCCCGATCGCTTCACGAAGCGCCAGCGTCCGGTGGGCCGTCAACTCCATGACCAACCGCTCGGGCAGCGGCTTCAGCGCGCCGTCGTCCTCATCCTCCGGCAAGTCAGCTCCGATCGGCTGGCCACCCGACATGATGTCGGTTCCGCCATGAGCGGCACTGCCATGGCCATCGGTGAGATCACGATCATCCCCCTGCCCCGCCACCGCTGGATCCGTACCATCCTGGACCGTGGTCTCCTCAACGGGCTCATCCTCTGGGCGCACATAGCCGCGATAGACGGCCAGCGCGCCGTAGCGGTCGAGCGTGACGAACGCCCCTGCCCGCCCGATCTCCTCCGCGTCGAAGATCAACGGCCGGGTCTCGATCTTTTCCATCTCCGTTTCCAATACGCCAAGCCGCGTGTCGATCTCGTCGGGGATGTCATCCTGATCCGCGTATTCCTCCTCGAGCGCTCGGTACTCGGCGAGCAGCTTGGCATGAGCTGCACCTTCGTCATCCGTCATCGGTGCCGGATCACCAGACAGAGACCGCAGCCCGTGGCTGTAGCCGTAGGGCAGGTCAAGCGCGACCTCGATCCACTTCCAGCCCTCAACCGCAACCGTCTCAGCCTCGGCCTGGAGTTTTTCCGTCACCAGCCGATCGAGCAGGGCAGGGTCCTCGAGCCAGCCACCGTCATCGCCCTGAAAGAGGTCATGCAGCATCGTGCCGCCCGCCGCTACGTAGGCCTCAACACCCACAAAGATCGCGCGCCGGTCGGACGCCCGGACCGAGGTCTCGGTCAGCATGCGCCGGATCTGGAATGGCTCCTTGTTCCAGGATGAATGGATCACATCCCAGACCTGAACCTGACGCGCGTGATCGGGGTTCACGGTGAAGGCCATGAGCTGCTCCAGCGTCATGCCATCCTCGGCATAGACCTCAAGCAGTGCAGGGGCGACGGAGGCGAGTTTCAAGCGCTGCTTCACGATTTGTGGCGTCACGAAGAAGGCCGCAGCAATCTCTGCATCGCTCTGACCCTTGTCGCGGAGGGACACAAACGCGCGGAACTGGTCGAGCGGGTGCAGGGCGACGCGCTGCATGTTCTCGGCCAAGGAATCGTCCTCGGCGAGGATGTCGGACGCAGCATCCCGCACGATGCAGGGAATGGGTGTCGCCTTTGCCAAACGCTTCTGCTTCACCAGCAGGGACAACGCTTGGAACCGCCGTCCACCGGCCGGGATCTCGAACTTGCCGGTCTCGGTCCCATCGTCAGCCAAGACGGGCCGCACGCTTAGGCTCTGCAACAGACCGCGGCGAGCGATGTCTTCGGCCAGTTCCTCGACAGACACGCCAGCCTTGATGCGCCGCACATTGGACTGGCTCAGCACCAGCTTGTCGAAAGGGATATCCCGCGAAGGGGACAGGGTGATTTTCTGGACGGCTTTGGTCATCAGATCTTCTCCACGACGGGCGTCGGAAGCCACTCTCCCGATCTCATTTCCCGTCACCCTCAAACCAACACTCCTTTCCCTCTCATGATCGTTCTTGACCGCGGTCAAGAAGTTCATGTGGGAGCAAGTTGTGTGCGTAGGATCCTTTCGAAATAGGCGTCAGGGTGTTTGATCGTGTCTGCTCTTGCTATCAGGTAGTCGAAGACGAGAAGCAGTTTTCCCGCGCCAGCTTTCTGGATGCCATGCCGCAGTTCGTCTTGGCTTATTCTAAGCAATCGACCGAGGTCGTATAGAATGCGGGTGAGGGCTTCTCCTGTACGCGGCGGATCTGGGAAAAATCCCGCAACATGGGTGAAGTCTTCCCATGCCATGCGTGCTGGGTCTCGGTTCATCGTGGGTTTGGCTTGTGCGGGTTGTTCACCGCGATTGACCGTAGAGGGAGCAATCTTTTTAATATCTTTTTTTATAGACTCTATGTGCCGGACATTTTGTCCGTTTGTGGCGGGCAGATCGTTGGAACTTGGTGTATGAGGTCGGTGTTCGACAGCTTGTAAATTATCTTCGGTACGAGCTTTTCCTGTGGCATGGTGTTCACCGTAGCTTGCGTCGGTATCGGCTCCGAGGGCTCTAAGTTCCGAGATAACGCTCAGGACTGCATCAACGGTTAATGTTGCTCGACGCAGGACATTTCTGATCATGTTGAGGGTAGAGAGCTTTGCTTCATCGAAGCGTGTCTGTTGGAGTAGCGAAGCTCGTAGGGCCAACGCCTCAGCCTTCAGTGAGCGCAAGCGCTCGCGTTCTTCGGTGAGTTGCAAGGCTTGCGTCGCGAGCGAGCCGTACCTCTGGATTAAGGGCTTCAGGTCGATACCGAAGGCATCTCTGATAACGCCTCCATACCGCAGCGGAAAGCGTTTGCCATTTGCTGAGTTCTTGCGTTCGATCAGTTCAGCAGCTGAGAGTCGTCCCAAGCTGCGTCGAAGTGTTCTCTCATCGAGTCCATTGGCGCGCTTAGACAGAGAAGCGTTCGATGGGAACACGACAGTGAGCGTAAGTCGCTGGCTGTCCTGAATCTCACGTTCTTTGCGGGGTAGGAAGCTAATGAGCGCGGTCAGAACGGCGAGGTCATTGGTTGTGAGACCGAGCTCCTTCCTCAGAACGCGAACCGGGCCCAGAAGCTCATAGGGGTTAGGGCAGGGCAGAGATGTCCGTTCCGCCAGGGCGGTTGTTGTTTCAGTTGCATGTCTCATGGTGTTTCGGAAGAAAAAGCTTCCCCGTTCACCGCGAGCGGTGTTGAAATCGATTCGTTTTGGGGGTATCAATCAGGTGTCGAGACTGATTGAGGCCCTTCGGAAGCACCGCTTTCGGGGGGTCTTTCTTTTTCTAGCCGGTCCTCCTTTCGTTTTCTGCTCGTTGCTTTTGATGTCTTGACCGCGGTCAAGACACGGGGTCGTCACTCTGGCCTGTCTTGACCGCGGTCAAGAAGCTCCGTGACCAGTTTTCGGACTGCCTCCTCAACGCGAGGGACAAGATCAGCGTCCACATCGATGGTGATGCGGTTGCCCTTTCGGCCGATCTTCACGCGCTCGCTGGGATGTGTCTTCTGCGTCGACGGTTTGGTGGCTGTCAGCAAGGTAACCGCCGCTTCGAGACGGTCGGGGCCCGGTATGTTGCGAGGAATTTCGCCGGCAACTTCTCGGGCTCTCGCGACGTCTTTCTCGCACAGCCTGAAAAGCTTTTCCCAAACCCGTCGACCAACGCCGTGTGCAGGTCCGATAGCCTGGATCAGTTCCATCGGGATGCCCGTAGCGATACGGTTCATCCGCGAGACGAGCGATTCATCGATCTGAAGTGCCCGATACGCGATCGTTTGAGCGTTTTTGCGCGTTTCGTCGGTTTTCCCAAGTTCTCGAATGATCCCGGCGACAAACAGAGCCCTTTCGATGAACGATGGGTCTTGGCGCGCATTATTCTCTACGCCTTGGGCAATGAGAGCTTCCTCGTCGGTCATCTCCATGACCGTGGCGCGCACTTTCTGACCAAGTTGGCGACAAGCGAGAAGCCGACGGCGTCCATAGACGATCTCAAGCGCACCGTCCTGGGTTCGGCGAACCAGCACTGGAACCTTTTGACCGTGCTCGCGGATCGACGAGACAAGCTCATCCAGACCATCGCTTGGATCGATGCGGTCCATGACCGCGGACATCCGTATGGCGGTCGGGTCGATCAGCCGCGTGGCGTGTTTATCCTCTTCGAGCACGGATGCTTGTGCGCGAGCTACGGTCGGGCTCGTTCGCTTCACATCCAGATCCTCGTCCGAAGGCGGCGTTTTGCCCATCGCGTTCTTGAGTGAGTCCCCGAAGACTTTACGCGCCATGGCTACGCCCCCATGCTTTCAGGATTTCGCGTTCGACTTCGTCGGTCACGCGCGAGACGGACTCGATCGCGCGCTCGTAAGTTCTCCGATTCACGTCGCGAGGTTCGACCTCGAAGATGCTCTGCTGGGTGTTCGCAGCATCACCCACGGCTGTTGATTTCAGGAACTCGGCAGACAGCACGGCATCCCCGAGGACTGTCCGAAGCAGAGATGAAATCTGCACCTGCGGACCATCCGTATTTTCGTAGCGGGTGATCAGAACGCGCACGAAGTTCAGTCCATGTTCCGGGGCGTGTGCCTCGACGACGCCCATCAGGTTGCTCGCCATGCCCAGAAAGCTCGCCAGCGACATGACATCGAGCATCGACGCGTTGAGCGGGATCAGGACCCCGGTCGATGCAAAGAGGGCAGAGATTACCGAGAAGTTCAGCTGCGGCGGGGTGTCAAATATCACCACATCATATCGGTTGAGGACGGGCTCAAGCGCTTCCCGGATGCGGCTATGGAACGTGGTGGCGCCGTGTCTGAAGCTCAGGGCGACCTCGAACTCGTACTCCATGATGTCCATGGATGCCGGGATCAGATCCACGGTCGGGAAGTTCGTTTTGCGAATGATCTCTGCTGCGGGCAGTGGATCATCGGATCGGATAAGATCGTATGAAGTCGGCATATCCGGATCGAGCTCGGGAGTAACCCCGAACAGGTTTGTCAGGCTTGCCTGGCTGTCGAGGTCGATCAGCAAGACCCGGTAGCCGCGCAGACCCAGTAGTTGTCCTACATGGGCAACAGATGACGTCTTTGCCGAACCACCCTTCAGGTTGAAGATCGTCAAGACCTGACAAGCCTCTCCCGGTCTTCTGTGCGGGTGTTCTTCTGGCTTGATCCTTCCAGTCTCGAGAAGTACGCGTTGTGCCTCGACCATCTCCTCTGCAGAGAAGCTACGGCGGTTGCCGCCCTCCAGAACACCTTCGGGGAAGCCTTCGAGGTTTGACACATGATGGCGGAAGGTGTTCTGATTAATGCGAAGAAGTTCAGCCGCTTCCCGCATGGCGAAGCGGCGGAGGCCCTTCTGAGCGTCTGGTGGGAAGGTTTCCTGCGCATGTTCACGCAACCGACTACCAAGCCGCTTGGACATGACTTCAAATCTCTGGGAGGCCCGTATCCCGTTCATCACTGCCCTCAAGTCTTTATTGTTTTGCAAAGCTTAACAGATATTGTGGATAAATCCAGACCAAACCGTTGAGCGGCCTGGGGGCGTTGAAGGCACCGATTTCTGTCGACGGTAAACTGTTAAAAATCAGCGTCTTGGGCGACTGCGCTCTCGCTCTACTTCAACACCTCGTTGCCAACTACGTAGTGACCACAAGATGTATTGTGAGTGCGTACAGAAATCAGTCGGCAGAATCGGATGGGCGATTCTCGGGAATCTCAATCGAGCAGCCCCAGCCTCTCAGCCCGCTCCAGTAGCATCTTGACCGAAGAAGGCTGCCAGCTTGTCCGCCCGCGTGGTGTGCGTTCGCGCATCGCTTCCAGCCGGGTACAGATCGCCTGAAGCGTGATGTCGGGGTCCGCGCCCTTGATGCCGGCGACGATGGCGGGCAGACGGTCGTCGGTTTCGCGGCGCCCGGCGCGGGCCAGCACCTCGGCCGGCAGGAAGCCGTCGCGGACATAGGCATTCACAGCGCGCACGAGACGGCTTTGGGTCCAGCGACGCGCCTCGGGCAATGGGCCGTTGATGATGCGCACCACGTCTTCCCAGGCCAAGTCGGGTCGCAACCGGCGCACATGGGGCACCCAATCTTGTGCCGTCTCGTTCAGACGCTCCATGTAGCCGTCTTGTCGCGCCAGCCGCACTTTGCGAAGAGCAGCAGGGTCTTTGGCCCGCAGTCCAGGGTTCCCGCCGACCCGGCCCTTGGTACGGGCGCTCGCCAGCCCCGCCTTGGTACGTTCCCGGATCAGCGCCCGCTCGAACTCGGCCGCGGCGCCCAGAACCTGCAGCGTGAACTTGCCTTGCGGGGACCCGGTGTCGATCGGGTCCTGAATGGAACGAAAGAACGCACCCCTGGCCTCCAGCCGCTCGATCACTTCCAGCAGATGCGACAGAGACCGCGCAAGCCGGTCGATCCTCACGACGACCAGCGTATCGCCACTCTGGATGCGTTCGAGCACACGCCCAAGCACCGGCCGCGCACGATTGCCGCCTGAGGCGTGCTCTTCATAGATTTCGGCGCAACCCGCAGATTTCAGGGCCTGCGACTGGGGCAGGGGGGTTTGATCCTCTGTGGATACGCGCGCATAGCCTATCAATGGCATCAAAACAGTCTTTTTGCAGTTTCATATAGCGCCAATAAACGACCGTTTGTAAACCAATGCAAGCAAGTGTTCTCTCGTCGAGCTGGCGCACAATCCCTTGGTTTCCGTGCGCTGAGCGCGATCTGAGAGGTTCCGCCGGCAGTCGCGCGCGCGTACCAAATAAAGGGCGCAAGCAACGGCCACAAAAACGCTTGGGTAATGTGCAAAATTACAGTATTTTGGACATATGAAATCACAAACATCTACTTTGACTGATGACTTTGACGACCCCCTCATCACAGTCGAGGGGGATGATGAGGCTCACGAAGACGATCTCTGGTTCCTGCCGGAACCACTCGAAGAAGAACCGGATGACTTGCCACCCGGGCCACGGTCAGAACCGCCCGACACCGCTGTCATCGAAGACTGGGCAAAGGCAGAAGGCGTTCACGCTGCGAGACTGGCACGGGTCGCTGGACGCCTAGGTGCTCTGGATGACCGACTGCTGCGCGGCCCGGAAGGCTGGCGGCATCGCCTCGCATTGATCGAGGCGGCGGACCTCAGCTGGTTCACAGGGGATCGGGTGAGTTCTGATCGCCTGGCGCTCTGGGTATCGATGCGGTTGTCAGGCGCACAGGATGACCCAAATGCCCTAGCAAGAGTTGGATGGGCTGTTCGACGCCTGACAGGCGGTCCCGGACCGAAGGTTGACTTGGCCGCTTTCCTAGATCGCCGCGATCCCGAGAACATTCAAGACAGCGCAGAGCGTTTCGAAGATCGCGCGGGCGGTTGGCTGGATGTCATGGCTGCTGCGGGCGACTTACATCCAATCACGCGGGCTTGCATGGGCTTTCATCTCTGGAGCCTGGCGGGCCTCGGGCAGCACGGCGACCAGATGGAAGCCGCCGTCACCGCGTCCAGGATCGCGGCAAGCGACGGAAGCGGTGCCATCTTCGCACCGCTCGCCATGGGCGGGGCAGGGGGGCTGCGTGCCTCGGGCTTGCCAACGGAACGCTTGGTCCGCTGGTTTGATGGGATGAACGGCGCAATTCTAACGGCGATGCGAACACTTGACGACATCGAGGCGTGGACCGGGCGGGCAGAAAGCGTCATGGCGCAATTGTCTGGCCGCACGCCTGTGACCTTGCGAAAAGCTTTCTCTCAGTGGCCCTTGGTTTCCGCACCAATGGCTGAAGCCATGACCGGAGCCAGTCGAGCCGCCGTTCAGCGCAATGTGGCATGGATGGAGGCAGCCGGTTTGATCCGCGAGGTGACGGGGCAGGGGCGGTTCAGAATGTGGAAAATTGACGGTGTTTAAACTCACCGAATAATGTAAGACTCGGCGCGCGTTGGAAAATTTGCTGGAGGCTTGCATGCGCCCGAGTTATCGGGCACAGCCGCTGGTGTATCTGGAAGAATCCGGGATCTCGCTTGCCCTGATGCTCGGGTGTATCAACGTTGCTGCGGAAAAAGAGCAATGGATCTGGTGCGGGACGCCGGTTTCCCAAGCGGGCATACAGATTTGAAGATTGTCCTAGCCCTGTTTTTGGTTAAGTTACCTTTGAAGAGAAATCGAAAGCAGCATCTTCGAAAAAACTGAGAGAGATATCATGAAAAAAGTTTTTTTGAATTTTTTCACGGGGTTCATGCTATTGGCGCCTCTAGTAAGCCATGCTCAGGATAGCACCGATACCTTGGTCGTAGCAGCGGTAAAAACTCCTAACGGCATTGATCACGACTACAACTTTGCACACGAAGATCATCAGATACGTCACGCGATTTACGAACGCCTATTCGCGCTAGGGCGCGCCGCAAATGAACATGGGCTCTCGCTACCTGACTACTCCCTAGACATGATTGAAGGAAGACTCGCTGAAAGTTGGTCGCTAGAGGATGGTGGCCGCACTCTCGTTGTTAAGCTTCGCGAAGGCGTGATGAGCCATGCTGGCAACGAATTGACGGCACATGACGTACAGTGGACTTGGGACCGCCAGTGGGCCCTTGATGCAGTGGGCGCGTTCTACGCCAAATTCATACTCGGTATCGCCGAGCCTTCGTGGGAAGTAGTTGATAGGTACACATGGAAGATCAGTACTCCGACTGCAAACCCGTTGCTTGAACTACTATTTGTTAACAACGATCTAGATATTTTCGACTCTGAAGAGGCAAAACGTCACTCCACGGAAAACGATCCTTGGGCTCGCGAATGGCTCGCAACCAACGGGGCTGGTCATGGTGCATTCCTCCTCACAGAGTTTACGCCCGGCGAACGAGTAGTGCTAGATCGCTTTGATGGCTATTATCGCGATGCCGCAAAAATTGACCGCATCGTTTATCGGGAAGTGCCTGAAGCATCTAACCGCTTTGCACTTGTTTTGTCAGGAGACGTACACGTTGCGGATCGACTGCCCCCGTTTCTAGTAGATCGAGCTCTGAATAGTCAGCGGCTCAAAGTATGGGCTACAGCCGGAAACAGCCTTTTTCGGCTGGATGTAAACAATGAAGTAGAGCCAACCGACAATCCACTTGTCCGGCGAGCGCTTAACCACGCAACACCAAAAGCGGATATCCTAGAAGGCGTATTTTTCGGTTCTGCAGAGCCTAGCTATGGTCCAGTTCCGTCTACATATCCAGGAGCTATCCAGCTTGATGTTTATGAGTACGATCCTGATAGAGCGCGACGGCTCATCGTAGAGGCCGGCGCGGTGGGAGCCGAGCTTACGATCAACTTTTCTGCATCTGACGACGTTCAGCGAAATACAGCCATTATTCTTGAAGATGCCTATGAGGCTGTCGGGTTAAACGTGACATTGAACGAGATGTCTCCTGCAGCGTATTCGTCCGAGCTTTATAGCGGAAGCTTTCCAGCGTTCTTCATGCGCGAGTTTCCGATCCTTCCAGATGCCGGATACGCACTTGCATTGAACTACCCGTGTGGCTCCTTCCTGAATGCTTCGAACTATTGCAACTCGGCGGTTGATGAACGCTTGGCGGCGGCGGCCGAAACTCTTGATCGGATGCAGCGCTCACAACTCTTTCATGAAATACAGGAACTGATGGTTGTTTCAGACGCCAATTCGGTTTGGCTAGCTGAACCTGGCTGGCAACTGATTACTGCACCAAATGTCACGGGAGTTGCTTGGGATACACCTAATCTATTTGATGTAACCCTGATTGACATTCGCAGATAGACCTTAATCTCCCATCTATTGGGAACATGCGTCGACATCGCATGAACCCCAACTCCCGCGTCGATTTGTGATCCTTGTATCCTCCCTCCTCCTCCTACACGGGGTTCTGGATGAAAGGTTTCGGGCCAGAACGGTCTAGTTTTGGGGCGTCAGGTAAGTGCCCAAACATCGGTTAGTGGTTTATAGGCTGTTTTCGCGATAACGCTATGATGCGAAAAAATACCAGGCGACAGGATCTGTCTTATCGAATGATTACATTCTGGAGAGCTAGAGTAAGAAACACGAGCGTGACTTGGTACGTCGCGCGGAGATTTCTTGCACTCGCTCCGCAACTCTTGGCGATTTCTGTTTTCACATTTTTGCTCGTGCGTTTCTTGCCTGGAGATCCAGCAAAAATTCTACTTGGGCCCCACCAAAGTCCGGCAGGCGTGCAAAGCCTAAGACAGCAAATGGGCCTCGACAAACCATTGATCGAGCAATACGTCATATATCTGGAGAACCTGTATCGTGGAGACATGGGTCGATCGTGGTTCACGGGTGAACCAGTGCTGAACGAGCTCTTACGACGTGCGCCAGCCACAATGGAGTTGGTCTTCTACTCTATGTTAGTCGCCATATTCCTTGGCTTGACATGTGGGTTATACGCTTCAATTGGTCGTAAGTCCGTCTTCCAGCGCACTGCAAGTCTTTACATTCGTTTTGCCGGCTCTTTGCCAGATTTCTTTGTCGCACTATTTGCCATTTATCTCTTTTATTTCTTACTAGACTGGGTGCCAGCACCGATTGGGCGCATGGGCCCGTCTGGAGAAGCGGTCGTATGGGTCACAGGCTTTCTTACCATCGACACTCTTATTGAGGGCCGCTTCGACCTGTTCTACGTAGCTTTGCGTCATCTCACACTCCCGGTACTTACACTTGGGTTTGTGCTCGCTCCCATGGTTGGAAAAGTTACTCGGGCAGCTACAGACGACGCCCGAACGGCTGAGTTCATCCGATATGCTCGCGCGTGTGGACTGCGAGAAACAACCATCTTGTTTGACATAGTTCGAGCAGCACTCCCTCCAATTGTAACACTTTGCGGCATTCTGTTTGCATATCTCCTCGGAGGTGCTGTTCTAATGGAGAAAGTATTCTCGTGGGGTGGGGTAGGTCAGTATGCAGTTCAGGCTATTTTGAACTCAGATTATGCAGCAATCCAAGGTTTTGTCCTTTTGACCGCATCGTTTACGATGGCCGTATACTTGATTGTAGATCTTATCAACGTAGCAATCGATCCGAGGGTTTCGCTTGATTGAACGTGGTGTAAAGCTATTCAACTTATTTAAGCGGATGTGCGCTCTTTCTCCGGTCAAGCGCGAAATGATACTTCCCGCCATTGTAGCAATCACTTTGATCGGGATTGTCGTTTTCGGACCGCTTCTAGCGCCTTTTGACCCTTACAAGCCCTTTCCCCTTGATGTTCTCAAACCACCAAGCGCGGATCATTGGTTTGGAACCAACAGTTATGGTGCCGATGTGTTTTCGCGCGTTCTGTATGCAGCACAGCTTGACATTCTGCTCGCAGTCTCTGGAGTCCTCGGGGGGCTAATTGTTTCTCTGCCATTGGGCGCGGCTCTTGGATACTATCGTGGCCCACTTGTTACAGTTGCATTGCGAGCCCTTGATTTTGTTCAATCCTTTCCGCCTTTCATTCTTGCCATTGCCATAGCGTCTTTCTCTGGCCCAGATCTAATCACAGTTATTTTCATCTTAGTGGTTTTGAACATCCCCATCTTCACTCGCTTGTTGCGCACGGAAGTACAGTCGCTACGTGGCCGCGCGTTTGTAGAGGCTGCTCGTTGCATCGGCAACTCAGATGCAAATGTAATCATTCGGCACATTCTGCCAAATGCTTTAGGAGCGGTGATTGCACAAACTTCGGTTAACATTGGATGGGCCCTAATTATTACTGCTGGGCTTAGCTTTGTGGGCGCCGGGCTGGTTCCACCGACGCCAGAGTGGGGTGCCATGATTTCTGAGGGTGCTCCTTACATTCTTACTGGAGAGTGGTGGGTCGTTGCTTTTCCAGGCGCCTCACTTTGTCTTACTGTTTTGTTCTTTTCAGTTTTGGGTGACTTTTTTGCCGGGAGGATAACAAAATGAAGCCAAGCGAGCGGACTACGCCGGTCCCGCTTCTCGAAATACGTGATCTTGAGGTTTCAGTTTATCAAGCGGGGAAGCAGATTAAACTGCTCGATGGATTTGATTTATCGATCTGTTCGTCAGAAATTGTTGGTGTGATCGGAGAAACTGGTGCAGGAAAATCGATCTCTGCATGGGCCACTATGGGTCTTCTGCCAGAAGCCGCAAGCATCACGCACGGGTCGATATTTTGGAAAGGTGACGACTTAGTCAAAGCCGATGCTCAACACTTGCGAAGGATCCGCGGACGTCAAATCTCAATCATTTCTCAGAATCCAGTATCGGCGCTGAATCCATTCCTGACATTAGGGGATCAAATAGTCAGAATGATCAGAGCGCACGAGCGCGTTAGCCGACGCGCAGCCTTGAGTAGAGCCATAGAACAGCTACAGGCTGTCGGCTTTCCAAAGGGAGCGGAAAGCCATCACAGCTTCCCACACCAACTTAGCGGAGGGATGGCTCAGCGAGCGATTATCGCCATTGCTATGATTTCCAAACCAAGCCTCTTGATTGCAGATGAACCAACGACAGGTCTAGACGCAACTCTCCAAGCAGACATCCTTGACTTAATCGACGAACTTGTCACAGACTCGGGTGCCTCTGTTTGGCTAATAACGCATGATATGGGTGTAGTTGCGCGTCTTGCAGACAAGGTGGCAGTTATGTTTGCAGGACAAGTAGTAGAGGAAAGCCCAACAACCACTGTACTCGAAAAGCCATGTCATCCATACACCCGAGGCTTAATTGATGCGCTGACGCTAGTAACACATCCACGTTTGAAAGTTGACGGCCCGCCTCCTGACCTTTTGAACCGACCACTTGGCTGCCAATTCCAGTATAGGTGTCCTTGGCGCACTGAAAATTGCAAGATGCCAGTTCCCGTCGCGAAGGTCGCGTTACACCAATCTGTTCGCTGTATTTTAGCTCATCGCGAAGCTGCTATACCATCGGAAGAGTCATTAAATAAGGAATTCTAGTGGGTCAGGTCGAACACTTAAATTCGCGAGAAGCAAGGCCTCCGCTCGCGTACACCTCAGACCTCATCTGCGATTTTCCGATAAGGCGCGGCCGCAGTATTCGAGCGCTGAATGGCGTGTCGATAAGACTTCAAAAGGGTGAGTCAGTGGCGTTGGTCGGCGAAAGTGGAAGCGGAAAAACAACTCTTGCCCGGGCCATTGCGGGCTTAATCAAACCAATTTCCGGTTCAGTGTTCTTTAAGAGCCACGACCTCGGCCGACTAAAACCATCTGAATTGCGTCGCCTAAGGCGTTTCATGCAGATAGTGTTCCAGCACCCAAGTGAATCGCTAAACCCACGCATGAGTGTCAAAGAAACTCTGGGAGAACCATTGAAACTACACTACCGGATGAACAAAAAACAGCGTCGACGACGGACTTTGGAGCTCCTCGAACTTGTTAATCTTGACGAGCGATTTATCGACCGACAGCCCAGCGAACTGAGCGGAGGTCAGCAACAAAGAGTGTCAATCGCTAGGGCTCTCGCAACTGAACCAGAGCTTTTGATCCTCGACGAGCCAACGACCGGTCTCGACGCTCTGAATCGAGTTGCCATCCTTGAGTTGCTCAATAAGCTCCGCGAAAATTCTGGACTAACATACCTTTTTATAACCCATGACATGTCTCTGATCAAAAAAGTGTGTGAACGCGCTGTTGTTCTCTATTCGGGACAGATCGTTGAAGACGCGTGTTGCGATGTTCTCCTTAAAGAACCAGCCCATCCGTACTCCCGAAAGTTAGTGTCCTCAATCCTTGTGCCACGAGTTGGATCAAGCCGTCCAAGGGAATACTCTCGAAACAAGGCGAAAACCATCATTTCGAATTCTTCGGGGTGCCCTTTTTATTGTCAATGTCCGAGCGCGATACCAGAATGCGAAGCGCGCCAACAAAGCCTAGTCACCGTCGGAAAGGAACATAAGATCGCGTGTGCCCCCCTGGCTCAGTCCATTAAAGATTGAACAGAATTCGTTAGCCGCACCATACACTTGCCACAGTGTGGGCCTGTCACGTTTTCATGCAGCCCCCAGATGCTTGTTCAAGCCACTTTCCACTCGAAGACGCCGGGGCAATGCCACTGGGCCCAGGCGTCTGAAATTGAGCCTTCAACCTGATGGGGCTCATGCTAGAGTTTTCAAGGCGCACGTGCTTCAAATCGAAGCGGGTGTGTCTAGTGGCCGTTTACGGAGTGGTGCGTCTTGGGAAGACAGTACTTTAGAGCAGATCAGTTCCATGACCGTTTTGGCGGGCACCCGCCCGTCATGACGCTTGATCCGGGCATGGTCCTAGAAACACACTGCGTAGACGCCTATGGGGTTGATGCGGACGGGCACCAACTCACGCGTTGCGACAACCCACTGACCGGTCCGTTTTCGATTGCCGGCGCGGAACCGGGCGATACGCTCGTCGTCGAGTTGAAATCTATCTCGCCCAACAGGGATTATGGAACAAGTGAGAATACTCCGGTTCCTAGCATAGTCGATCCTGATATCGCCGATATCATGCCGGCGCGGCGGACCAATCGCTGGATAATTGACAAGGCCGCAGGGGTCGCAAGGCCTGCTCAGGCATCCGGCGCCGCGGTCGAGCTCGCCGTTCCTCTGTCGCCCATGCTGGGATGTATCGGCGTTGCTCCTGACAAGGGTCAGTCGATCTGGTGCGGAACCTCTGGGCGCTATGGCGGCAATATGGATTCACCCCTCCTTGGATCTGGCTCGACGCTTTATCTGCCGGTCTTTGAGCCGGGGGCGATGTTGTATCTGGGCGACGGTCATGCCGCGCAGGGCGACGGGGAGATTTGCGGTGCGGGGATCGAGGTTTCGGTCGATGTCGTCCTGGCCGTGAATGTCATTAAAGGACGGCAGGTGATGTGGCCGCGCGGCGAGGACGGCGACTGGATCTGGGTTGTCGGCAATGCACGCTCGCTGGAGATGGCGTTGCGGTATTCCGCCTCCGAGATGCTGCGGTGGCTGATGGCGGAGTTTGAAATTGAGGCTTCCGCGGCATGCATGCTGCTGGCGCAAAGCGCCAAATTCGATATTGCGAACGCGACCAATCCGATGGTCACGGTCGCATGCCGGCTCGCCAAGTCACGCTTTCTGTCGAGCCGCCGACGTGCACCGGCCCGGCTCACCGAGTCATGACGGTACCGATTCGCCAGCCGCATCAGCTTGGCCTTCAGGGTCGTCCGAGTGCTTGACTTCGAATCTATAACGACTTTCGTCCGAGCAGTCTGGCGCGAGGCTGCGGATCGTGTTTTCGATCGAAGTCAAAGTCGCGCGGCGGGTGCTCGGCTCGCCCTTGGCCGAGACATAAAGCCGAATGATTTGTCCGCCTGCGTCGTCGGCGCGTGTCAGCCGTCTCAGCGGCAAACCCACGCGGTAGTGGTCGACCACCTGACGGCTATCCAGGAACATCGGCGCCCGGTCTATGTCCATACGGTCCTCCAGGGCGCGAAACACTATGTCTGGCGTCAAAACCCAGGTCTTGCGCGTCTCGTCAAAAAGTCCATCACATGCCCTTCCTAGAGGGCGTATGGCCAGCCTTCCAGGCAGGCTCGACCGCGTATGCGTCACCTCAACGACATCGCCGGTCCAGTATCGGACTAGCGGCTGGACCTCTTGAAACGGGAAAAGCGGCGTCAGGACCATCATGCCTACCCCTTCTTTCAGGGGCGTTCGGGTGTCCGCTGAAACCACCTCGGGGAAAAGGGTCGGGTCGAACATGTACCAGCCGTCCGAATACTGCGTCGCACCCCCGAAGGTTTCGGACAGGCCGTAACGGTCTATAACGTGGCCGCCCCAGAATGTCTCATAATCCGTGCGCGCCTCCGGCGTAAGCGGGGAGGAAGATGTGTACAAGTATTGAATCGGACTCTCGAAACCGTCTGGATGTCGCGCACGGGCTGCCTCAGTGAAGGCCCTAAGAACGCGTTCCGATGCGGATATGGCGGTGACAGTGTCCTCCACTTGATCTTCACGCCAGGTGCGTGAGATCACGTGGTCGAGCAAGTAGGAAAAGCTTCCTCGCTTGTACAGGCTGACGTCGTGGAAACGTGTCGGCGTCAACGATCGCTTTTCCACGGTGGTTTGCGGGTCCATGAGCCGGACGATACGGCGTTTCTCGCGATCCAAGGAATCTCCCCAGAAGGACTTGTAGAACGTCGCCTCAGCCGCTCGTTCTCTTTGGCCGAATGCGAACACGAACGGTGCGTCCGTCGATCCGCTTGTGAGGCTTTCTTCGATGAGCTGGCCGTCAAGCACTCGGGCATTGTCGCCAGCCGCTCTGATTTCATCTTTGGATACAAAGGGTAATCCTTGAAACAGCTCTTGTACCTGATCCTCGGACGACGAGTTTCTTACACCCTCCAGCACGGATTGGAATGGAGTCCAGGTATCTTTGTAAAATTCTGTTTTTAAAGCGTTTTCGATCGTGGGTTTTAGGAGTGACGGAAGAAGGTTCAGCATTTTTTGAGTGGGTGCAGATTATTAAGTAATCCTCGCACATAAAGAAAATCCACAAATGAGCAGATTGCTCTCTTGTGAATTCTCCGATCCGCTAACGCGGTGAGTTACATATGTTCCTGGAACTGGTGAATCAGGCTGGCGTACAGCCGTTCGGCCTCCAAGCGAGCCATGGTTTCGGCTTTTGTCTTTATGGCATCAAAAACGCCATTCTGCTCAGCCAACAGGGCTTCGCGCGCCTTGGCGCCCAATTCGGCGATTGCTTGTTCGTCCATAAACTATCCCTCCATATCCCTAGCTCAGCACAAGCTTATAAATCCTTTTCTTCTTAATGATGTATACCATACCTTTGCGTGTTGTCATCAAAATTAGGCAATTGTGGGAGTTAGCGCGTGTGAAGTCAGCGCTAGCTATGACCCGCCAATCGCCAGGGCTTCGATGGCGATCGCTGTAGCCGCAATCACCTGGCGCAGGTGCCCGTAATCGAGCGTGTCCGGTAAGTCCGAGGGTTGGTGATAGTGCGGATTTCGGAAGTTCGCCGTGTCGGTGATCATAATCGCGGGTATGTTCTGCTCCCAGAATGCGATGTGGTCACTGCGGCCGAAGTTTCGGACGAAAGGCGCAACCTTCCTAATCAGGTCGCCGACCAGCGGGAGGTCGCCCGGATCGCTCATGAGAATCGTCGAGTTCTCGCAACTTACGCCATCCAGTTCGTCAGCGATACGCCGAGCCAGACGACGTGAATTCCGACGGTGCACGATCGCCGACCAGTTTCCACGGTACTCGCATTGTTTCAGCTTCCGAGCCTGGCGGGGGTAGAGCAGCCTGAATCCGGGTGGAGTTTTCTGACTCCCAGGCTCTGTCGAGGTGTAACCGACACTTTCGAAAACGATTGCCG
The DNA here is from genome assembly GCF_024355225.1 of Roseovarius sp. M141. Classification (NCBI taxonomy): domain Bacteria; kingdom Pseudomonadati; phylum Pseudomonadota; class Alphaproteobacteria; order Rhodobacterales; family Roseobacteraceae; genus Roseovarius; species Roseovarius sp. M141. Next base: position 20,757 of record NZ_VCNH01000004.1, on the reverse strand, counting down.
CCTTGGGAGGCTCGGGCAGTTGATCCCGCACGAAAACGCGAGACCCATGATAGCCGATCTCTTCCATATCAAAGGCAACGAAAAGCAGCGTCGCATCAAGCTCCAGCGGAGCTAAAAGACGCGCGACCTCAAGTAATGCGACGAGGCTTGAGGTGTTGTCGTCGGCACCCGGAGAGTCGCGGGTGGTGTCGAAATGCGCGCCCAAGACAATAACATCTGAGCCGGCGCCGGGTTTCAACGCCACGATATTCTGTCCATTGAGCTCCTCATACACGGTGTCGGACCAGTCGCCTTCCTCATGCGTGCCGAGGTCCTTGTTTCCCGCGACATTCGATAACGAGTAAGGGCATTTGCTGACCTGAAGGCCGATGGAAACTAGTGCGCTGATGAGCTCCCTCTCGACTTCAGCCATGCGCTCTGGCGCGTGAAGTCGGCTCCGCGGGCCGAGCAGTTTCTCAACCTGACTGCGGAGATGGCTCTCGTCGATATCTGACAGTACTTTTTCAGCTCTCAATTGCACCACGACACTGACCCGACCGACTGTCTGTTAGCTTTTGTACGTTGAGCGTTATCACTGCATGACAAAGCGTCAAGCTGAAACTAAGCTGGCAGTCTTTCTGTTTGGTTTTCAGCGGGCCGTCGACGGCATCGTGACGGTTCCATTTCTATTGAAACGCTGAGGTTTTTTCCGTCGCAAAGCGGATAAGCTTGAAGATGGGATGCGTTATTATAATACAAGATTGAACACTTGTAGGTGGAAAAGGATAAGGTGTACGCTTTTCGCAACTATCCTGTCCGGTGCTTGGGCTAGGTTGAGCATAAGGGGTTGAGTTTGGCTGTCGGGAAACTTGGAGGGACGATATCTGATCGTCTCGAACAACTCACGCAATTACTTCCCGATGCGGTTGCGTTCGAATTCCTAGCCACGCATTCCGACATTACACCAATTTCCTACCGGGAGTTGCAGGATGCCGTTTTGAAAGTAGCGGCCTCAGACGAAGTTGGCGGCAGGCCGGGGTCCCGTGCGCTTATCGCATGCCAACCGGGTTTGGACTATGTTGTTGCTCTTTTGGCCTGTTTTAGGGCGGGTGTGACCGCAGTCCCGATCTATCCGCCGACGGCGACGTCGCAGCTACCAAGGGTGTCAGCCATAGCTCAGGATGCGGGTGCCGAACTGGTCTTGATTGATGGATGTGAGACCAAAAACAGGTGGCTCGACTTCACCGCGTCCTCTAGTGAAGCTCTTGGTAAATTGGCTGTTTTGGATGTTGCAGAACGTCGGCTTGCAGCACGCTCCGGATCGGATTTGGCACATATTCCCACGCCGACAAGAGATGCTATTGCGCTTATTCAATACACGTCCGGATCAACGGGCGCCCCAAAGGGCGTCATTCTTACTCATGACAATATTATGGCCAACCTGGAAATGATCCGGCTGGGATTCTCGCTCTGCTCGTCGGACAAAGGAGTGCTCTGGCTTCCACCCTTCCACGATATGGGCCTAATCGGTGGCATCTTAGCGCCGATCTATGTGGGTTTTCCTAATCTATTGATGACCCCCCAGTCCTTCATCCGAAACCCGCTTAAATGGCTTCAGTTGATCTCTGACAGGAAGGCGACAGTGGCTGGCGGACCGAATTTCGGGTTTGCGCGCGTGGCTGCCCAGCTTGAGAAGAATCCAAACGTGGAAATTGACCTTTCAGGGTGGAAAATCGCGTTCACCGGTGCTGAGCCCATTCGGCCCGCTACATTGAAGCGCTTCGAAGTCGCCAGTGCGCCTTTCGGGTTTTCTGCAGAGGCGTTTCTACCCTGTTACGGTTTGGCTGAAGCGACTCTGATTGTGAGCAGCGCCCGCCGCGGAGAGGGCGCGCGCAAGAAACTGTTTTCTGCCGACGCGCTTGAGCAAGGCGAAGCTCGGAGCGCCAGGACTGAGAATGACGAACGGGTGCTCGTCGGGTGCGGCTCGCCGGTGCCAGGCGTGACGCTGAAAATCGTCGATCCGTCGACGGGCCAGAGTGTCGCGCCGCTGCAGGTTGGCGAGGTCCACGTTGCTGGTCCGAATGTTGCGTCCGGCTACACCAATCCGAAACGGGATCCGTTTCACGAATGCGTTGACGGCGCGCGGGAGCCCTACCTAGCGACAGGCGATTTAGGGTTTTGTGATGCTGAAGGCGAGATATTCATCTGTGGACGGAAAACTGATCTAATAATAATACGCGGTCGGAATATACTCCCACAAGACGTGGAGGAGGCGGTTGAGTCGGCGTTACCGATGAATGGGGCAGCCGTTGCTTTTGGCGAGGACGATCCGGCTGGCGAACGACTGATAGTGGCGCGCGAGGTCCCCACTCGGGCGCGAATGACGCCTGAGGCCATGTTGTCGCAGATCAGGAAAGCCGTGTTCGACGCTATTGGCGTCCAGGCTGATGACCTGCTCCTGGTCAAACCAAACAGCCTTCCCAAAACGTCGAGCGGCAAAATTAGGAGGCTAGAAGCCAAAGGCCTTTATGCGCGGCAGGGCCTAAACCTGATCGAGTCCTCCCGTGGTCAATCGGGAACTGTGGTTTATTCCGGCGGGTCCCCCGAGGGTGCTTTGGTGCAAACCGTTGCAGAGGTGCTCGGTCTGACCGCCGGTTCGATCAACGTTAATGAAACCGCTACCTTCCACGGACTGGACAGCATGGGCGCGCTGCACGTCTGTGATCGTCTGGAAAGTCACCATGGCTTGCGGTTGGCGCCGGATGATCTGCTAGGGACTTTGCCGTTGTGCGCAGTCGGCCAATCGGTCGCTGCGGCTCGCGCCGACGACGACATATCAGGTCCGGCACAGGCGCCGGGCGATGCGTCAGAGCGGCTTCTGGTGGGCCAACAGGCACTTTGGCACCAGCATCGGCTGGGTGCGGGCGAGGCTTTGAATCTGCCCCTTGCAATGAAGGTCGGACGCGTGGCCGATATGAATCGCCTCACCGCGTGCATTAGAAGGTTGGTGGACCGGCATCCATCGCTTCGCAGTGTGATTGAAGATCATGACGGTGCCCCTCGTTTGCGAACCAGGCCGGTAGGTGATGCCTATCCCGAAATTGCAGTGTGGCGGGAGCCGCTTGAGTGCGAAGCCGACCTCGTAAGTCGGTTCGAGGCCGAAGCTGGACGAGCATTGGATATTGAGGCGAGTGACGTCATGCGGTGCGTGATAGGACAGGTGTCGGGAGGCGACGTCTATTTGCTCATCGTCGTCCATCACATTGTGGCGGATGCTTGGAGCCTGGACATCCTGGCCCGCGAGCTCGCCGAAGACTACTCGGGTTCCACCGAACAGGAAGCCTTAGGCTGGAAAGCGGATCCCGGGCTGGCGGCGGTCGCGGCCGCCGAAGCGGCTTTCCTCGCTTCGAAACGAGGACAAGCGCAATTCCAGGCGCTTGCGAGGCATTTCAAGCAAGCGCCTGTACGACTGGGCCTGCCAAGTGACCGCGATCCTGGCCCGGTCCAATCGTTTGAGGCGGGCCTTGTGCGGTCGAAGCTGTCTCGGACAACGACGCACCGCTTGCGCGAGCTTGCCAAGAGCGCGCGCACGACTGTTTTCGTCGCGGTGCTTGCTGCTCTGTCCAGCGCATTGACCCGCTTGAGCTCGACCAGCGAGCTGGTGGTCGGGACAGCCATGGCGTCTCGCGATGACCGGAAGCGGCACGGGATTGTCGGCCCTTTGATGAACCCTGTCGCCCTACGCCTGCAAGCCGACGAAACCATGACCTTCAAAGACCTAATCGAGGAGTGCCAGCGCGAGCTTGAGCGCGCCCGCTCCTGTATCGAGGCGCCCTTTTCCTCGCTGGTCCAGCATCTTGGATTGTCGGGCGCGACGGGCACGACACCGCTCTATCAGGTCCTCGCCAGCTGGCACAGGCTCGACTTGCTCCGATCCGTCTTCGCCAAGCACGGCTGGTCTCACATGGATATTTCGCAGCAAGGCGCACCAACCGATTTGAACTTTGACTTTTTTGATGAAGGTCATCGCATCAGGTGGACTTTGCGATACGCCACCACCGTGTTTGATCGTAACACGGCGAAGCGAATATCCGACACCTTGAATCTTGTGCTTGACGCGATGCTCGCTGGCGTCGGTGATGCCCATGCGGATGTCGATATTTTGCGCGCGCATGACAGGCCGTTGCTGGCCCAATCCGAGCGGCTGGGCGGCAAGCGCGCGAGAGAAGTTTCGGGGCTTATCCAAGCCTTCCAAGAACATGCGGCCTGTTTGCCTGAGAAGGACGCCGTGATCGCCGAAGGCGGTACGGTGTCCTACGGCGACCTGCTCGCTCGGGCGCGCAGTTGGAGTGCAACTCTTGATGCGGCGCGCGGGGGCTCGCCGGATGCTCCGGTGGGTGTCCTGTTGCCCAAGTCTCCGGACTACATCGCGGTTTTCATGGGGGCGTTGATGGCGGGTCTTCCCGTGGTGCCCATTTCCGTCGATCTGCCTGAAGCGCAGATTGCAGACATTCTCAAGCGAAGCGGTGTCCGCGCCGCTGTCACGACACCCGACCTGCTGCCCAAATGCCCCAAGGGCATACGTGTGCTCCTGACGTCGGACCAATGCGATGCCGGGGGCGGAATGGCGGCGCCGCCGCCGGCAAATCGGCTTGCCTACATCATGTTCAGTTCCGGCTCGACAGGGCGCCCCAAAGGCATCGGTGTTGAGGCCGCCGCACTGGATGCAACACTGGCCGCCCTTGCAGATCTGCTTGGCGCGAGCAGCGATGACGTCTTGCTGTCGCTCACCTCCACAAGCTTTGACATCTCGATACTGGAAATATTCCTGCCCCTTCTGGTTGGCGGCGCTGTCGTCATCGGGGGAGACGGAGCGCTGACCTCGCCAGATACAGTCCTTGCCGCGGTAAAACGCCACGGCGTCACCCTGCTTCAGGCCACGCCGTCGACCCTATCCAACCTTTTGGAGCGACCGTTCCATTTCCCTGAACTGACCGTGTTATGTGGCGGCGAGGCCGCGCCGTCCGGCCTGTTTGGCCGTCTGTTCGAACGGTGTGGCCGTGTGCTGAATGTCTATGGTCCCACCGAAACCACCATCTGGTCGTCCGCTCATCGCTTGCGTGACGGCGGAAACCCCCCGCTTGGCGAGCCACTATTCGGCGAGAGCCTCCATGTTCTGAACGCGTTCCTTCGCCCGGCGCCGCCCGGTGTCGACGGCGAGCTTTATATTGGCGGCTCCGGTGTCGCGCGCGGCTATGTGGGCGATCCCGCGCGGACGGCGGAAAACTTCCTCCCGGACCCCTTTTCGTCGGAACCCGGAGCGAGGTTATACCGAACCGGCGATCTGGTTCGGATCCGGCCCGACGGATGTCTTGAATTCCGCGGCCGTCGTGACCGACAGCTCAAGGTTCGCGGCTACCGCATTGAGCCCGAGGGCGTTGATGCGGTCATCGCAAGCTACGGCGCAGTCCGCGCGAGCATCACAACAGCGGTCGGTGAGGGCGCTAACCGAAAACTCGTCTCGATTCTCGAGCTGCCTGAAGGATCGTCGCTCGACGAGCGCGACCTGCGTGCGTTTTTAGCCAAGCAGCTTCCTCCCTATGCTGTTCCAAGCCTGTTCAAGAGCGTGGACAGCCTGCCGGTCACCAGCCGTGGAAAGCTCGATCTGAATGCCGCATTGCGGGGCATGGCCGTCCCAAAGGACGAGGCTGTCCAGACCGCGCCCGAAGGTGAGTTTGAAAACGCACTATTCCAGATCTGGAGAAACGTGCTTGAACGAGACGACTTCGGAGCGGAGAGTGACTTCTTCATGCTCGGGGGCCACTCGCTCCTGGCGCACAACGTGGCCGTGCGCGCCCAGACAGCGACTGGCAGGCGGGTGAAAGTCGCGGATGTCTTCGCCTTTCCGAAGCTTTGCGATCTTGCCCGCCATATCGAATCTGCCGCACTTGCTTCGCAACCGAGTGGCATCCAAGGCGGCCTCACTAGTGCTCAAAGACGGATCTGGGTCGCAGAGCAACTCCAACCCGGCCTCGTGCCTAACGTGTCAATCGCCTTGCGTGTCGCGGGCCCGCTCAATCTTGACGCCCTTCGCGCTGCTCTCGAGCGGCTGATCGCTCATCATGATGATCTTCGAACAATTTTTATCCAGGAGGGACGAAATCCTAAACCGGTCGTCTTGGAAACCGTCGTCTCCACACTAACAGTGGAGGACATGTCGCATATCCGCTCCGCTGATCGTGAGGCCGCTTCTCTGAAACTGGCCGCCAAGGCTGACGGCACAGTTTTCGATCTCCAAACGGGGCCCTTGCTGGCGTTACGTTTGGCGCGGTTCGATGAAGAGGACTGGCTCTTGTGTCTGACCCTGCATCACATTGTCACGGACGGAGAAGGCGTGAAGCTGGTGCTGGCCGACCTCGCGGAAGAATATGTCGCTCTGACGCTGGGCCGCGACACAGCGTTGCCAAATCGGCGCTCGATTGCTGTTGCTGCCGGAAATGCGGACCAATCGCGCGGCACAGAAGAACTTCTCCGGCTTTTGAATGGTTACCCGCGTGCCATCTGGGGCGAAACGGTGGACTTGCCCTCAGTCGGACCCACCCAGACCCTGACGGCAAGGGTGCGTACTTCATTTCGTAACCTCTCGAAAGAGCTCAATACGACCCCTTTCACAGTCGTGTTGTCGGCTTTTCTCGAGACGCTGCGGCTTAAGACGGGTCGACAGTCTTTGATCGTTGGAACAGATTTTGCAGAGCGTGACGACCCCACATCTGCCCATTGCATCGCCCCGCTTGTGAACCAGGTGCCAATTCCTGTGGACCTTTCGGGGAAAACCACTCTGGCCGAGATCGTGCAGACCGTCCAGTTCGCAATGCGCGCAATCCTGCCCCTTGCCGGTACGCCTTATGACCAACTCATGCGCGCCGCAAACCAATCACGCTCGCGATCTGAACCTTTGTTTGACACGAAGATAATCCACCAAGGCGTCAACTCGATGCGCCATGCGCTTGGCACCTCTCAATTGATGCGATTGCCGCGAACGATTCCGATCGCCCAGGAAGCACTGACGCTTGCGGTGATAGAGGATGATGCTGGAGCCTCGCTTGAGCTGCATTTTCGCCCGGAGATTGTTGCGGAGGCACTTGCAGCAAGCATACTTGACGAGCTCGAAGCGATCCTTGCACAGTCTCCAGAAAGGCTTGAAGCCAATCAGCCTATTGCGAGGAAGACCATGGAATTTAAACGTCGCAAAGCACAATCGCGCCGTCCCGCGCTTGGGAGCGGATCCGAGTCCGCGGATCCAGTGCCATCGTTGACAACCTACCGACCTGACGAGACCGGAGCCAACCTGGCCGACTGGGTCGGTTCGAACGCTGAGCGGCTATTTGACACGGTGGCGGAGGAGTCAGCTGTTCTATTTCGAGGCTACGACGTAGACACACCGGAAAAACTTGCGGCCATCGTGAAGACCACTGGGTATGCCGCCTATGCAACGCGGGAACATCCACGAGAGGCGCGGGGCAAAGAGGTATTTACTCCGATCCCCTATCCCAATGAGGAGCGCCTACTTTGGCATAATGAAGACAGCTTTAATAGTGAATGGCCGGCTCATATCTGGTTCGCCTGCGGGGCACCGGCGGCGTCGGGAGGAGAGACAGTGGTGGCGTCAAGCAGCACTGTGCTCGACTCTATTCAGAGTATCGATCCGAGGCTGATCGACCGTGGTCTGACCTATGTACGACGGTACGGCCTTGGTCCTGGGCTGGATTGGAAAGTTGTGTTCGGCTCGGAGGATCGAGAGGTTGTGGAGAGGCAGTGCGCGGAAAGCGGGATGCGGGTGGAGTGGCGAGGCGATGTGCTAACCACCTACGCCACACGGCCGGGAATTCTGACCCATCCTCTGTCGCGACGCGAATGCTGGGTCGGCCAGCTCCTACATTTTCACCCAGCGGCGCTGCCCGAGCGGTCGCGGCGTTCGATTGAAACCGTCTTCGCAGAAACCGGTCCGCCGCGCGACTGTACATTCGGAGATGGAACCCCGATCCCCGACATTGTTATTGAACGAATCAAGGCAGCTTATCAGGCGATCGAAGTGCCAGTGCATTGGCGCCAAGGTGACTTGCTGTTCGTTGACAATGTCAGCGCGGCTCATGGACGCTTGGCCTATCAGGGAAGTCGAGAGCTGCTCGTAATGATGAGCGGGCGGGCGCGGTATTGACCAAGATAGAGATTTGAAATGGGAGACCACTATGACAACGGAACTTCAATACGCGGTCGTCTTTAATCATGAGGAGCAATACAGCATCTGGCCGGTCACGAAGGCACTGCCAGCCGGCTGGACGGCAGAGGGCACTACCGGGACCAAGACAGAATGCCTTGATCATATCGCCAAGATCTGGGTCGATATGAGACCGCTCAGCGTGCGACAGCGCTCGGCTGTCTGAGCGGGCCGCGAGGCATGATCAAATTCCGAACTTCGCCCTATCTTGAGGCTATGTTCGACGCCTGTGAAGGGCGCGTGCCATGGCCTGCGACTGCCTTGTACAAAATTTCCGGCCTATCCGATATCGTCCAGATCAAGTCCGCATTGGACGCCGTTTGCAAACGCCATCCCGTTCTCGGAAGCCGCCTTGAACGGACTCCGAGTGAGGTTTCGCAGTGGATAGAGCATCCAGGCCATGTGTCCTGGGCCGAGGATCAGGACTCCCCAATCTCTGCCCGTGCTTTTCATCAGGGTGAAGGGACCATAGTCTTGGAGCTTTCGGGAGAGTCCTGGGCCATAGACGCTCGATCATTGGCGTTGGTCGCGCGCGAGATCGCTTTGCTGTTGAACGGCGGAGATCTGTCGGAGGACCCCGTTCAATTTGAAGAGTTCGCCGATTGGCAAACCGAACTTGCCGCTGCAAACGGGGTCAGCCGGAAGCCGACTTTCCATTCGACCAGCGCGGCCTCTACCGCCCACACACGGCCCCTAAGGTGCAATCTGGAGTTAGCGCCCTCCAGCGTCGAAATGCTCCAAAGTCTCGCCTCGAGGTTATCGACCGACCCAAACACTATTCTTCTAGCCGCTTGGGTCGCCTTTCAGTTCAACACTGCTTCCAACAGCGGTGCGGGTGGGGTCAGCATTGCAACCGACCCCCGGTTGCAGGAAGAGGCGTTGGCGGAAATGGTCGGCCCCGCAATCCTGTATGAACCGCTCGGAATAGAAGTTGACGGTACGCTCAGCTTCGCAGCGCTGATTGATCAGATCGAGAGACGCCACCGGGCGACGTCGACCGATGGTCCGGGAAAAACCTACTCGCCGGCAAAGGGAGAGTGGGGTTTTGACATTGCCCCTGACCCTCTTGACTCCGGAAGTTCTAAGATCGGCGTGGAAATGCTCTTCGCGGACAGCTGCGCCCATCCGTTTGATCTTAGGCTCTCATGGAGACCGCTCGCGAACACCATTGTTCTGTCCGCACGGCAATCAGTTTTTCTGTCTGAGGAGGTGCTGGCCTTCAGGCGAGAGGGGTTCCGCGCTTTGATCGAGCAGGCGATTGATCAACCTGATACGGCGATCTCGGCGTTGACTCGTCACGGTTCGGAAGAGATAGCATGGTTGGACCTCCAGGGACGAGCACCGTATGCGCCTGCGCTCGAAGCTTTGCCGGAGCGTTTTCTCAAGGCCGCCAGGGACTGTCCCGGGCGAATAGCGCTTCAGGACGACAGGCTTTGCATCACTTATGGGAACCTCGCTGCGCGTGCATTGGCCCTCGCCGAGAAACTCAGAACCCTTAACGTTGAAGGCGGTTTAGTGGCGGTTTCTACAGAGCGATCCGTTTACACGATATTGGCCTTTCTGGCGGTCATGCTAGCGCGCGCAGCTTATGTCCCCATCGACCTGGCGCAACCCTCCGGGCGAATCTCCCGCATTCTTAGAAATTGCGCACCCAAGGTGCTTCTCGTTGCCACGGAACCACCGGCCGACCCCATCAATTTGAAAACAATAGTCCTATCGGATTGGTTCGAAGGCTCCGAAGCCTCAACCGACATTAAACCAGACCTATTGGGTTCGCCGCTGGACTTGCGCGCCCCAGCCTACGTCCTTTACACATCAGGATCGACTGGAGCGCCGAAGGGCGTGATGGTGTCCCATGAGGGGCTTGCTAACTACGCCGAATGGGCGGCAAGAGCCTATGAATTTGACGGTCAGGGAGTGGCTATCGTCTGTACGCCCTTCGCGTTCGACCTATCCCTTACAACCAGTCTGGTGCCGCTCGTCGCCGGACAGAAAGTCCGAATTTTGAGGGATGCGGCGACCGTTGCGGCCGGGCTCGAAGACGAAGATGACCGCAAACTCTGTCTGAAGCTGACGCCCCGCCTGTTCGAGCGCCTTGCCGAGACCTTACCGCAGGCTGTATTGGACCGGGTCAAAACCGCCGTGCTGGGCGGCGAGCAATTGCTGCCACACATGCTGTCGCAATGGCGAGATAGAGCGCCACAGACGCGAGTATTCAACGAGTACGGCCCAACCGAAACAGTTGTGGGCAGCAGTTTTTTTGATAGCGCACAGACGCCGAAAAACGCTCACGTAATACCAATCGGCAAACCGATCGCCGCAACCTGCCTTTACGTGCTCGATCAAGACTACCGACCCTTGGGCGCAGGTGTGACCGGAGAACTCTATATCGGAGGATCAGGGGTCGCGCTTGGCTATGTCGGCGCACCTGACCAAACAGCTGAGAAATTCCTGCCTGATCCGTTTCGCGGCGGCGGTGCGCGCATGTATCGGACGGGAGATCTAGCCAAACGCATGGCCAATGGTGATCTTGAATTAGTCGGGCGTGTGGACCGGCAGCTGAAAATTAGGGGATATCGGGTCGATCCGGATGAAGTAGAACGTCTCCTTGCAGAGCATCCCGAAGTAGACCAAGCTGCCGTATCGCCGTCGGGACAGTCACTCACCGCTTTCATAGCTGCGCCTGGGGCAAGCGTAAACGCAATCAAGACCTTCGCTGCCGACAATCTTCCGGACCATCTGACGCCCGCCCATTGGATCTTTGTCGATACGCTCCCGGTTTCGCCCAGCGGCAAGCTCGACTTCGGTGCTTTAGCCCATCTTCAAGAGGCGCATGATAGCCACCGTAGGCAGAAGCGGCCGGAAACGGATTTGCAGCGCACCATTCATGATGTCTGGCGAAAATGTCTGGGTCACGGCGATTTCGGGATCGACACGCCGTTTTTCGAAGCCGGAGGGGACTCCCTTCTCCTGATTGACGCTTCCGCGGAAATGCGTTCGCGCCTTGGCGAACACATCACCGCCACGGCTTTGTTCGCTCACCCCACGATTAGAGGTCTGGCTGAGCACTTGGGCACTGGCAGCGGAGGACCTGAAGCGGTCGACGCAGGCAAGGCGCGCGCATCGAAAAGGCGCTCAATGAGAACACAACGGAGGCGTCCAAGGTGACGGATGAGCAGTCTATTGCGATCGTGGGAATGGCGGTCAACATTCCGCATGCCCGGACGCTTGAGGAATTCTGGACGAACCTTGTGGAAGGGCGATCTTGCATAGACCGCTTCGACGACAGTCCAGCCGAGGCCAGCCAGCTGGACAGCCTTTTCCTCCAACATGGAGAGAGAGTGCTGGCCGGCGGTATTTTGGATGACCCTTTCCTGTTCGACTCCGAGTTTTTTGAGTTCAGCCAGCTCGACGCGGAGATCACCGACCCCCAACACCGATTGATGCTGGAGGTCGCGAAGGAAGCGCTCGAAAATGCAAGCGTGCCGCAATCCTATCTGAAAGATACTGGGGTTTTTGCAGGCTGCGCAGCCAGCAGCTATCTACACAATAATCTGTTGCCGAGAGAAGACGTCATCGCCCAGGTGGGCGCCTATGGTCTGACCTTGGCCAACGATAAGGACTTTCTGTCGACGCGTCTGTCCTACAAATTGGGTCTGGGCGGTCCGAGTTTGACGGTCCAGACCGCGTGCTCGACATCACTGGTCGCCGCCCACCTCGCGGTTCAAAGCTTGCTTGCGGGCGATTGCGACACCGCGATCGTCGGCGGTGTTTCCCTAAGAATTCCGCAGAAGCGCGGCTATCTTTACCAGGTTGACGGCGTCATGGCGCCGGATGGCGTGTGCCGTCCATTCGATCACAAAGCGTCCGGGTTCGTTCCCTCGAACGGCGCGGTGGCGTTGGTTCTGCGGCGTTTGGACAGCGCGCTGAGCGACCGCGACCCGATCCGAGCGGTCATAAGATCGAGCGCGGTCAAGAATGATGGCGCTGACCGGCCAAGCTTCGCCGCACCGGGGTTGGGTGGCCAAATCGCCACTCTGTCGGAGGCGTTGGCGGTCGCCGATCTCGATCCCCGGGATATTTCGCTGATCGAGACCCATGGCACCGCGACGAAGCTGGGCGATCAAGTCGAGTTTGAGGCGATCAACACCGTTTATGGAGATGCCAAGGCGCCTTGCTATATCGGCGCGGTAAAGAGTTGCACGGGGCATCTCGACACCGCGGCCGGCGCTCTGGGACTGGTGAAGACGGCCCTGTCTATGGAACGTGGACTCATCCCGCCAATCTTGAATTTCGAGGCGCCCAATCCCGGTCTTGGGGTGGAGGGCACTCGTTTTCGGCTCCCGACATCGCCGGTTAAGTGGGAACGCGGCAAGGCGCCCCGGCATGCGGGGGTCACGTCGCTGGGACTTGGCGGCACCAATGCGCACGTCATCATGTCAGAGGCGCCTTTACCGGCGAATAATGCAAACCCGCTCCGGTCGCGCATATTCGTGACATCGGCGAAATCGGCGGCCGCGCTGGAAAAAAGATGCGACTCGCTCCGTGAGACGATCGAGCAAGGCGATGCCGCGCAACGGGCTAATCTCGCCTTCGCTTTGGCGACCGGCGCCAAACCCTATTCAACGCGCGGCGCGTATCTGCTCGATCACACGGCAAGCAGGGGCAATGACGCGCAGGCCAAGCGCCTTGTGGCCGGCGCGTGCGAGACTTTGACTCCGCCGCGCATTGCGTTTGTGTTTCCGGGCGGGGGCGCGGCGTTCGCAGAGATGGTGGAGGGGCTGTGCGAAGCTGAGCCGGTGTTCGCCACGGAGCTAGAAACCGTTATCTCACGGGTTCAGAACCTGAGTCAGCTGAATCTGAGAGCAGCGATCTTCATGTCGAAGGATGAAGCCGGCGAGGCTTTCCAGAAGCCCTCGGTCAGCCTGCCAGCCATGTTCTGTATTCAAGTGGCCGTCGCGCGGACACTGCAGGCTTTCGGCGTGGTCCCTGACGCTGTCATCGGACACAGCGCAGGGGAATATGCTGCAGCGGTGATCGCAGGAGTTTTGAGCGTTGAAGACGCAGCGAAGTTGGCGCTCCTTCGCGCAAACCGGTTCGAAGACATGCCTGAAGGCGTAATGGTCAACGTCAACCTGCCTGCGGATCAGATCAGCCAACATATCCCGGCGGAGTCTCATATCGAGATTTCGGTGATCAACACGCCGGATGACACGGTGCTGGGCGGGCCGGCGAAGGAGATGGCGGATTTCATAACCTATCTCGACGCCGCCGATATCACGTTTGCGAAAATCGCCATAAAGGTCGCTGCGCATACTGCCCTGGTGGCGCCGATCTCAGAGGAGCTGGACGCGCTGGAACGGACGATGGATTGTACCGCGCCAGCAATCCCCATGATCTCGAACGTGACGGGCCGGTGGATCGACGAGTCGGACCTGCGAGCCGGCTATTGGGGCAAGCATTTGAGAGCCTGTGTCCGCTTCAAGGATGGGCTGGATTCGCTGATCGAAGACGGTGTCACGCAATTTCTCGATATTGGTCCGGGCCAATCGATGGCGGGCATTGTGCAAAGAATGCAGGGCGCTTCGCACCGGGTGCAGGCGCACACGGTTTGCCGGTCCCATCATTTCGTCCAAAGCTCGAGCGCCGCCCTCGCCGAGGGGCTGGCAGGCTTGTGGTGCACTGGCGTTGCGGTGGATTGGGACAAGTACTACGCCGCTGAAACCCTTCGGCGAACCGCCGTGCCCCCCCATCCATTGACCCGCAGACGCCACGTAATCGAATCGCCGGCTTCGACGCGCGCCGAGGTGAAGCGAGCGGTTTCCGACTTCTTGTGGCGTCCAACGCTCGACGCCGTGCAGCCCCGTGACGCCATCGTCCACCCGCAGCGATGGCATGTCTTCTGTGACGACGCTAGTGTGTCCAAGGCGTTGGAGGCAGAGTTTGACCGCGTCGAAATCGACACGCGGATGCATGTTCTTTGTCCGGAGGTCAGCTGGCATGACGCGCTGGAGGGGGACGCGAAAGACGGGCCGGTCGATGGCGTCCTTGTGGTCTGGGCCGCCCCGTCCATTCGATCCGGCCCCGCATACTATCATGAGGTATGTGATTTGGCGCGTGCGATTGCTAAGGGGAAAATACAAGGCGTTCCGAGAATTTTGATCGCGTCACGGGGCGCCATCCTCGCCGACCAGACGGCGACTTCAACGCCGTCGATGGCTATGGCCAGTTCCGTGACCAGAGTCGTTCAGAATGAACAACCCGATATTGATTGCCAGTCTCTCGAGATCACTGCGGACGCCGATGACGCAGAACTTGCGTCCATCATTCGGGAAAGACTGCAACACGTCATGCCCGATCATCTCTTCCATGTAGGCGGACGGTTCAGCCAAGAGGTGTACAAACCGTACCCGCGCGCTGAATGTAAGTCAGAGTATCCGAAGAAGGGCGTCTGGATCATTACGGGAGGCCTAGGAGCGATAGGGCGCACATTGGCGGTGCACCTCGCGAAGCAATCACAGGCGCGCCTAGTTTTCGTTTCCCGGACATCACCGGATACGAGCGCACCCCTCGCGGCTCTTAAGGACGAAGAGCGCCAACGGGTCGAAGCGCTTCGAGCAATCAATGCTGCTGGCGGTCAGTGGGAGGTTGTGATGGGTGATATAGCAGAGCCCGAAACGGCCCTTAAAGCGGTCGAAAAAGCCTACTCGGCCTTCGGCGCAATTCATGGAGTCATTCACGCGGCGGGCGTGCCGGCCGGTGGTCTGTTGCAGCTGCGTAGCCGGGAAGACGCAGACGCGGTGTTCAAGCCCAAGATTGAGGGTTTAAACTCATTGCGAAGCGCACTGCCCGAGCCGGTGGATACTCTGATTCTGTGCTCTGCGCTGGATAGCGTTCTAGGGACGGCGGGCCAATCAGACCATTGCGCCGCCAACGCCCATATGGACGCTTTGGCGCTTCTTGGCGATCCGATGGCGCACAGGACCGTGTCAATCAACTGGTCGGCCTGGCGCGATATCGGGCAGGCGGCAGTCGCAGATGTTCCTGCGCCGCTCCGGGTTTGGCGCGAAAAGGCATTGGCGAGCGGATTGCGGGCGGATGAAGGGGCTGATGTGTTCGACGCCGTCCTGGCCGGGGAAAGCAGGCGCGTCGTGGTGAGCGTTTCCGAAATCGCCGAGCTAAAGGACATGGCGAGACAAGCGCTGTCCGGCGCAAGCCCTGAACGGTCGCTCGAGGCCGAAGATGGAGTGGCCGCGGGCGAAACGCTCCAGACGACGACGGAAATTCGCATCGCAGGGCTCTGGAGCGGCCTGTTGAATGCAAGTCGACTCGAGGTCGATAGTGATTTTTTTGAACTCGGCGGTCACTCGCTCGCCGCCATGCAGTTGGTCAGCCGTTTGCGAGAGGCGTTCGCCGTTCCCGTTCGCTTGCAAGAGCTAATGGCCTGCACGACGATCGGCGCTCAGGCGGAGTATATAGACCTTCTCTTGGTTCAGCAGATTGAATCCCTGTCTGATGAGGAAGTCGAAACACTCCTTAGCTCAAGCTAAGGCGGCGGGCTTGACCGCGCTGGGGCCCATTTGCCAGCTACCGCTAGGAATGCTCGGCGCGTAACAGCCCAAGCTTTTCCCGCAGGTTTTCTATCGCCATTTAGATCTGGTCTGTCTGCGTGGGTGTTTAAGCATACAAGCACCCACAGAGTGTGAAGCATTCATCCTGCCAGTTTGCTGACAGGAGCACGCGCTCGCGAGCTCAAAAATCTCGTACATTGGTGAACTCCTTCAGTGCTTGCTAAAGCTGTGTTGAAATTTAGCATTAACAGAGATTGTTCGACCTTTCGCGATGCCACAAACGAGGTATCTTTCTTTTCGAGTGGCCGATTTTAAGGATCCCCTTTCAGCCCGGTTCCAGCGAATGGAGATGGTACAAGGCGTTTGCTTGAGACGGCCAAGGCAGGAGTATGATACTATGCAAGAAGGCGTTGTTCACCTCGTCTGGTGTCGCACAAGTGATACTCATGACAGCCTCGAATCAGCACTCTTACCCATCCTAGACGAAGACGAGAGGAAGCGTTTCGATCGCTTTTGTTTCGCCACGGATCAGAAAAGCTTTCTGGTCGGCCACGTGCTTGCCAGGACCATGCTGGCCGCGATATCCGGTCGATCTCCTGAGACCTGGGCCTTTAGGTTGGGCCCCCATGGCAAGCCGGAGCCTGTGATCCATCCAGGAGAACCCGATCTCCGAATGAATTTGAGCCACTGCAAGGGCCTTGCGATGGTTGGTGTTACGGTCTCTCGGAACATCGGCGTCGATGTGGAAGCGGCGAACAGGCCACACGCATTAGAAGTGGCAGACAAGTTTTTTGCTGCAGAGGAAATCCGCCAGATCGAGGAAGCCAGAGAAGCGGGCTGTCCGCACGCCGCGACCTCAATATGGACCTTAAAGGAAGCTCTCTTGAAAGCGTCGGGGACGGGCCTGTCGGTTCCGCTTGATAGCTTCGCGGTCGGACTCTCACCGCCTCGATTGATCCATGAGGGCCATTTAGGGACAGCGGATCGATGGAGCCTATTTCAATTTCCTATCAGTGAGGATGTGCTGGCGGCTGTGGCGGTCGAACGCGCTCCCGGATGTGGCGCCCCAGCGATGCACCGCTTGGAAGTAACGGTGCACACCCTCTCTGATCTCGCGGCCCGGCCAAGTCGCTTTAAGGATCTTGGGGTGTGCTGACAGGCTCGCCCGATTATGATCGAAATTCGTCGCAGCTGGGTCACTGTATGATATGAAGAAAGCCTTTTGTGATCAGCTGTGCGAGCAGTTGGCGGATCTCATCTTCCGGCGTGCCGGCCACAAGCTCTCCGAGCTGTTGAACGCTCGCCATCCGGCCCGCCGCAAGACTCCTCACCAGTGGAAGGGACCATTTGGGCGCGCGAAATTCCCGACCGCCTCCTTGCAGCCTGATCCAGTCTGGTTCGTCTGTAATCCGCGCCATCAGCGGGCTTAGTCTTACGCGATCTTCGGGCTTAAGGCCACTACGGTCCGGCCAAACGCCCTCCGGCAAGCTCACGTAGGTTTGAATGGGGGAAGATACCTGTAGATTCTGGATGAAATCCCTCGCGTCATAGGAGGCGAGGCGCTCAGTGATCGCGGCAGTAAGTCGCGTGGCATAGGCCGCCATCTCGGAGTCAGATATCAGCAGTGGCATATCGGCGCGGAAGAAGTCGTCGTCTTCGCAGACTTCACGCAGCCAATCGAGATAGTCTAGGCCGGTGACCGGTGCGACGCCAAGAGCGAGATGAACAGAAGGGGAATCGGTCGATTTGACCTCGTGCCACCACCCTCGCGGAACGTAGAGCATGTCTCCCTTGGTCAACACGCCATCCCATACCAACGTGCCGGGCTCGCCGCTTCCAGGAATTGAGTGATCTCCCCGACCCATAGGGAAGGCCTGGCTCGGCTCATAGATCGTCCAGCGCTTCTCACCTTCGACCTGAAGGGCGTATACATCCCTGGAATCCCAATGCATCGCAAATCCAGGAGTCCGCCCAAAGGAGGTGAACAAGACGGTCGTCGCCCGCGTGGTCGACAGGCGCGCGCCAACTTTTTCGGTTACGGTTGCCACGTCTTCGTCGACTTCATTCACTGCGTCCACAACCAAAGTGGCGCCATTGCGCAGATGGCCGTATAGCGCCTGGACATCAATCCGGGAGATGCGCTCGCCCCGAACGTTTGGAACAATATGGGTGAATGGCAGATCCTCCTGAGCAACGCCGACCTTGTCCATATGAACCCGAACTGGATCGTGGCGACTCTTGTTCAGCAAGCGGTTGAGAGATCGCCATGTAAACAAGGAATGGAACTTGTCTTCGGGCCCGGGCACGATCAACGGCTTCTTAAAAAGGTATTTGTCGAGGAAAACATCTTCGTCAACGGGAGCTATCAACTCGGCCAGATCAATTTGGTTTCCATGCGTTGGCATGCGTGTCTCCATAGCAATTTCGGACGCATTCCGCGCCCGTTTCTCAGTTAAATCAATCACGCTCGTGTTCCCCAGCCGGCGCGTCCTAACCACGGCTGCGGACTGCGGATCGCAGACTGCTCCGTTTTGATTGGCCTTGCTGAAGTCGCTGCTGGGCGGACCACTGCTCCACTTCGTGGTCCACCTGTGCCGTCAACGCGCTTAACGTTTGGCTTGGTTTAGCCGCGACTGCCTTTGCCGTGCAAGCGAACCTGAAGGCAATCGCTTCCATTTCCAGAGCGCTGCAAGCTGCCGTCGTTCCGATCAGATGCGTCAGTATGCCGTCATTATATATGTCGATTTCCATTTTTAGCGTATGGTTGGCGTTGATGCTATCCAAGTCTAACGGCTCGATTGACAGCCCGCGTACAGGCGGCAGCCGGTATCCTTGCCGAACTGCAAGCCAAGCATCGTATAACTCGGCCTGACGGTTATCCGGCATCAGGACATCGACCACCATGTCATAGGGAGTGTTCGCGTGTTGTAACGCGTCGATCAGACTGTGCGCCACAGTTTTTAGCCAGCTCGGGAAGTCCGCGTCTCCACGATCCGTGAGACGAATGACAAGTGAGTTAATGAACATGCCCACCGAACTATCTTGCTCCGGCCCTCTGTTGTTGAACGGTGAGCCGATCAAGATGTCCTCTCGACCAAAATGGTGGCGCAGCGTAAGGGAGAAGATCGCCATCATCACGGCTGTAATTGTAGTTCGATTGGATTTAGCAAGTGCCATGAACGCGGCGGCACTATCGACATCGAGTCTCTGGCGGATGGAGTACGGTGTGCCTCCCGACGCTGGTCGCGCACGCGGAGGAAGGTCCTTTAGACGATCTTTCCAGTAGGCCAGATCGCACGCACGCGTTTGCGCCACACTGGCCGTGGCCTCACGCGCGAAGGCGAGGTAGGATGCGGGCGCCCGATTAACAGTAAGGCCGACGTTCAGCGTTTTGTTCATATATCTCGCCAGCAGTTCATTGACAGCAATCCGCATCGAGCCCTGATCGCATGTCAGATGGTGAAAATTTAGCTGAACAATCCAAGCGCTATCCGCGTAACGCAGCGCTACTGCGCGCAGGGTCGGTTCGCCATCCAGCCGAAAACGGACCAATTCAAAGTCCTTCGCCCGGCGTATAGCGTCAGGTTCGCTGGAATGCTCCTCAACCGTCAATGCCACATCGCGTGCGGGCAGGGCACGCTGAACGGCTTCGCCATCCTTAACGGCGAACTGGGTGCGGAGCGCATCGTGATCTTCGAGTAAGGAGTTCAAGGAATCCTGCAAGGCTGCTATGTCGAGATCACCAAGAAAGCGGACGGTCGCGGAAACATTCAGGTCGGTTCGTTCGGGCGACAGGCGCATCAGCACATATAGCCGCCGCTGCGTTGGCGCCAACGTCACCCAACCAGTTCCGCGCTCGCCCAGGCGCGTGATTAGTGCGGATTTGACCTGACGTATCTCGCCCATCAAGGTTTCGGTCATTGCGCCCTTCGGCGCACGCCAGGAAATCGTCTTCCCATTCGTCTGGAGAATGATGCCTTCGCGTTCCAGCCTTTGGATCAACCGATCGGCGCGAGTTTCGTCCGACATCGTCAGATCTCACCTGTTTCGAATAAGGTCTCGTTCGCAGTTTTGTCTGCTACATCAGAGTTCGCCGCCACGCGCTGTGCAATCTGAATCAGCCTGGTTTCGATTTGCAGAACGACGCTGGAGAGTACCGGGTCGGTCATGACCTGCTGCAGACCAAGCTCGACGCCGAGATTCAATCGAACCTCGTTCAGAATTCTTAAGATCGCAAGGCTGTCCGCGCCTAAGGCCGGAAGATCCATTGCAAGGTCTGGTTCAGCATCGAGGTCCAGCTTCGCCACAACAATTCTCACGAGCGCATCGGCGACCGGTCTGGGGGCGCCAGTGCTGTCCGTCAGAGTCGGTGAGGAGGATGCAGCGTTAGCCTGGCTCGTCTCCAGCAGTTTTGGGCGGTCGATCTTACCGTTGCGGGTCAGGGGCAACGCGTCAATGATTTCAATGCGTGCCGGAACCATGTATTCGGGTAGCGACGATTGCAGGCCCTCCCTGATGCGGTCACCGGCATTGGGATCGTCACAGACAACGAACGCCCGGAGTCTTTTCTGTCGACCATTATTGGATTCCGCCAGGACGCAGGCGCGTTTCACATCTGGAATGTTGAGCAGCCGGGCCTCGATCTCGGACAGGTCTACCCGGAACCCGTTGATCTTGACTTGTGAGTCGGTGCGCCCAAGCAGAGTAATGCCGCCATCGTCTCGGTGTAGCGCGTAATCGCCGGTCCGATAAAGCCTCGCGCCGCCACCTTTTGGATCGGGAACAAACCGGTCGGCGGTCAATGCGGGATCGCCAAGATAGCCTATGGCCACACCGGTGCCTCCGATGTAAAGTTCGCCTGCTACCCAATCAGGCGCTTCGTGACCGATGCAGTTGGCGACGCGGGCGGTTTGATTGGTCAGGGGCGAG